>CAILFU010000098.1 GCA_903833595.1 uncultured Pseudomonadota bacterium | reverse complement strand
TCTGATATCTGAGCTGACGCTGAGGGAGTGACTACCGATTGATTCTCTGTAGTAGCAACAACACTGCTGGACATCTCAGGCATAGTAATTTTAACGGCTGTTTGTGGCGCCAAACTTGCACGATCCTGCAGCACCATAGGTAAGACAATCACCATAAGCAATACCAGTGCGATTGCACCAACTAAACGCCGTCGTGCGCGTTTTTTTAAACTTAATTCTTGATCATTTGTTAATTCAGGCGGCATTACTGCTTTCCTTAAAGATTGATTTTTGAGTGCCTAGCTTACGCTTGCATTACTGATTAGACAAGAATTGCATCACCGTTGAAACGGTAAAAAACGAACCGAAGACGATTATTTTATCATTTTCATTCACATCTATACAGGCTTCAATATCAATGCAAGCCTGTTGGTAGGCATTATTTGCATCATTAAAGGTTTGAATACTGGCGTTTGGTATCACGCCAGCAATCATCTCAGCCAAATCTTTAGCTAAAGCACCCCGTGTATGGTCAATGCCAGCGACATACCAAGCATCGATTTCATGCTTAACCGCATCAATCACACCTATAATATCTTTGTCTGCAAGCATAGCAAAGACAGCAAAAGTTTTTCCAGGGCGAACATTGCTACTCTGAGTTTTAATGGCCCTCAAGTTTTCAGCTAGCGCTTTTGCCGCATGCGGATTATGGGCGACATCTAAAATAACCCAAGGCGTATCACTTGTTGCTGAAAATTTACTAACCGTTTGGAAACGACCTGCTAACCTCACTAGTAGCATCGCATTTTTTATCGCGTCAATCTCGACGGGTAATCTAGATTGCAAAGATTCAATTGCTGTTATCGCACAAGCTGCGTTATTAAGTTGATAGCGTCCCTGCAAAACTGGGAGTGGTAGCGTATAGAGTATTTTTTTATGCACTATGTATTGCCAGCAGTCTTCATTCAAGTGGCAATCAAAATCTCGATTCAAAGACATAAAATCGGCGTGAATTTCATGCGCATAGGCAACTAAACTAGCAGGCGGATTTGCATCTCCGCATATAGCAGGTAATGACGATCTATAAATACCTGCTTTTTCGAAACCGATACTTTCACGCGTGTTACCTAAGAACTCTTGATGGTCTAAATCAATACTGGTGATAATCGAACAGCTAGGTTCAAATGCATTGACTGCATCCAACCGACCGCCCAAACCAACTTCTAAAATAGCCACCTCAACACCAGTTTGCATAAAATGCCACATAGCAGCTAATGTGCCTACTTCAAAATACGTTAGCGGGGTTCCTTGGTTGTTAACATCGACTCTAGCAGAGTCCACAGCATTAAACGCTGCACAAAGATCTTCATCAGGCACCTCAATCGCATCAACTCGCACTCGTTCGTTATATCGTAGCAAATGCGGCGATGAATAACAGCCAACATGATAACCGGCTTGTTTATATATTTGTTCTAACATGGCGCAGGTAGAGCCTTTGCCGTTAGTGCCTGCAACAGTAATGATGGGGAATTTAGGGTCTAACTGAAGCCGATCTATCATTAGCCTCACACGATCTAAACCCATAGCAATAGATTTAGGATGAAGACCTTCTATGTAACTTAGCCATGAAGCTAAATCTTTAGGGGTCAAGTCTTTAGAATCAACCCCTTTAGAAATAGGTAAATCCTCTAAAAATCTCAACCATTACAAGTGATGAAAGATGAAATTAAGCTGCTATTGGCAAGCGCATTAAATTTGCTAGAATTGATGCTAAGCGCTGGCGCATTTCTCGCCGATCAACAATCAAATCTACAGCACCATGTTCCAGCAAGAACTCCGCACGCTGAAAACCATCTGGTAGCGTTTCACGTACTGTTTGCTCAATCACGCGAGGTCCAGCAAACCCGATCAAGGCTTGTGGCTCAGCAACAATTACATCGCCTAGCATAGCAAAACTGGCTGAAACACCGCCCATGGTTGGATCAGTTAATACTGAAATAAAAGGTAATCCAGCCTTACTTAACTGAGTAAGTGCAGCACTTGTTTTGGCCATTTGCATTAGCGATAACAATCCTTCTTGCATACGTGCACCGCCACTGGCAGAAACGCAGATAAAGGCCATTTTATTATCAATAGCCGTTTGCACGCCTCGCGCAAAACGTTCACCTACTACTGAGCCCATTGAGCCCCCCATAAACTTAAACTCAAATGCAGCAACGACCACTGGGATTGATTTCATGCTGCCCTGCACTACAACTAATGCATCTTTTTCACCAACTGCATGTTGCGATTCATTAATACGCTCAGAATAACTTTTACTATCTTTGAATTTCAGTGGATCTATAGGTTGTACTGACGCACCAACTTCAAACTGACCTTCAGAATCTAGCAGTAGTGCGATACGTTCACGCGCACTTATACGGTTGTGATAAGCACATTTTGGACACACCTCAGCATTATCTTCAAGATCTTTCTTATAGAGGACCGATTGGCATGATGGGCATTTACTCCACAAACCTTCAGGTACGGTTTTTTTATCACGCCCTACGACGCGTTTAATTTTTTGCGGTAATTTATTTAACCAACTCATCTGACTTTCCTTTTCAGCACATTCTTAGTAATTAAGCAGCATCAACCGCTGTTTTTAGTTCAGCCATTAATGTGGCTACATTACTCAGCAAGTTACCCTCATTAGAAGCTTCAATTGCTAATACCATTCGACTGCCGATTACTACCGCATCAGCAATTGCAGCGGTTGCTTTTGCAGTTGCCGCATCGCGAATACCGAAACCAACACCCACAGGTAAATTAGTTTGCTGGCGAATCGACGCCACTCGAGCGGCAACTTCAACAATATCTAAATTAGCCGCACCAGTAACACCTTTAAGTGACACATAATACACAAAACCACTTGCTTGATTCACAATCAATTCGACACGCTTAGGCTCCGTAGTCGGTGATAATAAGAATACTGGGTCGATATCACGTGCACGCAACTCTTTGACAAACTCACCACATTCTTCTGGTGGATAATCCACAGTAATGACGCCATCTACATCAGCCGCCTTCGCACGATCTGCAAATGCAACGGCACCAATTGCTTCTATGGGGTTAGCATACCCCATCAATATAATAGGCGTATTTTGATCAGTTTCACGAAACGTTTTAACCATTTCAAGTACTGCAGTTAAACCAACTTTATGTAACAAAGCACGCTCACTTGCGCGCTGAATTACCGGACCATCCGCCATGGGGTCTGAAAAAGGAACGCCCAGCTCTATCATATCGGCGCCATTCTCAACTAAGGTATGCATCAAACTTACAGTGAACTTAGGATGAGGATCTCCTGCTGTAATATATGGAATTAAGGCTGTTTTACTTTGTTGCTTAAGTGTTGCAAAGACGGATTGAATTCTAGACATAATTGAGTTTAATTGTACTTATAATTTATTAGTTAATCGGAGTGCTTCTACTATAAGTACTCTCATTTATAAAGTAATGTTAGCAAGCTTAGCCACCGTATTAATATCTTTATCTCCACGGCCGGATAAGTTTACTAAAACAATCTTATCTTTACTCATAGTTTTAGCTAACTTTTCCGCATAAGCCAATGCGTGACTTGATTCCAAGGCAGGAATAATACCTTCCGTACGACATAGATTATGGAAAGCGGCCATTGCCTCATCATCAGTCACCGCCACATATTCCGCACGCTTAATGTCTTTCAACCATGCATGCTCAGGACCTACACCCGGATAGTCTAAACCAGCTGATATTGAGTGTGTTTCAATAATATTGCCATCATTATCTTGCATCAAATAGGTGCGATTGCCATGCAACACACCAACTGGGCTATTCGCTGTTAATGGCGCCGCATGTTTGCCTGTTTCCATACCAAGCCCTGCAGCCTCCACGCCAATTAACCGAACATTTGGCACGTCGATATACGGGTAAAAAATCCCCATAGCATTCGAGCCGCCACCAACACAGGCAACGACAGCATCCGGTTGACGGCCAACCATTTCAATCATTTGCTCTTTAGCTTCGATACCAATCACAGCTTGGAAATCACGTACCATCATTGGATAGGGGTGCGGACCAGCAACAGTACCAATAATATAGAAAGTATTGTGGACATTGGTAACCCAATCGCGCATCGCTTCATTGAGTGCATCTTTTAGCGTTTTAGAGCCACTTTCAACTGGAACAACAGTTGCGCCCAATAACTTCATTCTAAATACATTGGGTGCTTGACGTTTAACATCCTCGCTACCCATATAGACCACGCACTCCAGCCCTAAACGTGCGGCTATGGTAGCCGTTGCAACACCATGCTGCCCTGCCCCAGTTTCGGCGATTACACGTGGTTTTCCCATGCGTTTAGCAAGAAGCGCTTGTCCAATCGTGTTATTAATTTTATGTGCACCGGTGTGATTCAAATCTTCACGTTTCAGATAAATCTGCGCGCCACCCACTTTGTCTGATAAGCGCTTGGCGTGATAAATTGGGCTTGGCCTACCAACAAAATGTTTCAAATCATAAGCATATTCTGCTAAAAATACTGGGTCATGCTGGTATTTTTCGTACATTAGACGTAACTCTTCTAACGCCTCAACCAATGTCTCCGCAACAAACGTTCCACCATATTGCCCAAAATGCCCACGTGCATCTGGCATATCATAAAGCTGCATTTTTACTTCCCCACAATTATTATTTGCATAGCCTAAACTCAGACCTAATTACTATAAACTTGTTGCATAAATGTAGCGATTTTCGCTGCATCTTTAATTCCTTTTGAAGCCTCAACGCCGCCACTCACATCCACTGCATAAGGCCTTACCTGACTAATCGCTTGCGCAACATTATCGGAAGTGAGTCCACCAGCCAATATTACTGGTTTAGCTAATTTTTTTGGAATTAAATTCCAATCAAAAACTTGACCTGTACCACCCGCGACACCCTCAGTATAAGCGTCTAGCAATAATGCTTTTGCTGCAGAAAAGTCATCCGCACATTGTACCAAATTTGTATCCGACTTCACTCTTATTGCTTTGATAAAAGGATGTAAAAATGCTGCACATTCTTCTGGACTCTCATCGCCATGAAACTGCAAAAGATCCAATCCAACCTTAGAAACAACCTCATGAATAAAACTAGGCTCCGCATTCACGAATAATCCAACAACACTAACAAACGCTGGGATTCGATTCGCTATTTCCATAGCCTGACTAATACTCACATTACGTGGACTGCCTTCATAAAATACCAAGCCAATAGCATCAGCCCCTAATGCAACAGCATTTAAGGCATCTTCGACACGTGTAATACCACAAATTTTAACTCTAACTCTCAATGAATAGCTCTCAAGGTAACCTATGTAATTGACGATTGTGAATGAAGTGTTATTGTAACGCTTAAATGAGTAGGTGAATGGATTCGGCGTCTGAATTAGCTGTTGGTAAGTTCCACTTCTCATCATATTTAACAGCTGTTAGATATAAACCATTAGATGAAAAAGTAGGCGGTGATAAATTCCTATCACGCCTCTCTAGCAGTTCCTTCATATAAACTGGCGAGTAAGCACCTTTGCCTATATAAATTAATGCCCCTATCATATTGCGCACCTGATGCTGTAGGAATGCATTGGCAGAAAAATCAAAAATGAAATACTTACCAACAGCCCTCACTTCTGCTTTTTTTAAATGCCGAACTGCAGTCTTTGCTTGACACTCTGAAGCCCTAAAGGCACTGAAATCATGCTCACCTAGCAAGAAGCTGGCGGCTTCAGACATGGCTGATAAATTAAGCGGTAAATGAAACCACCCAGCTTTAGTGGCCATTAAGGCAGAAGCGACTGGCGCGTTATACAGCAGATATTGATAACTACGCTCATATGCTGAAAATCTTGCATGAAATTCCACATTCACCTCAAGCGCCCATTCGACCCGAATAGTATCTGGTAAATAGGCATTTACTCCACGCACCCAAGCCGAAGTAGGTCTAATGCTATCCGTTTCAAAATGAACCACTTGGCCAGTTGCGTGCACGCCAGCATCCGTGCGTCCAGCAGCATGGATTCTAATCTGGTGCTGGGCAATATTAGCAATCGCCAGCTCCAATGCATCTTGAATACCGCAAGATGATGGCTGGCTTTGCCAGCCACAGAAACTAGATCCATCATAAGTTATACCTAATGCAATTTTCATAGCATCAACTTAAGTGACATTAAATTATCAGGTATGCATAAAACTAGTGCGGTAAGAATAATTGTGAAAATAACTATCCGATCCAATCGCTTAAAGGATGGTTGTTGCAAAACTATAATTTTTTCTATTGGCAAATGATCTCCTGCAACATGCAATTCATCCAAGCGATAGAAATTAAACTTTAATTCGTTGTTAACGGCTAATTCATCCACATAGTCCAATGTCAACAAGAGTCTAGCGGTAAATCGCTGAACATTACAACCAATATAGTTAAGTGGGGAAAGCAACATATATAACCCTGCCATTAAACTTTCTTTTGAGCTGGTTGCAAATAATATACTTAGGCTAGCTATCGCAATCAACAGTCTTGAAATCTGCAAAATACCAAACGCTACACCTTCAAAGGAAGGTGAAAAACTGTCTGGAAACCCCTGTATATATTCTCCAGGGGTGCCAAAGGCATAAATGATGAATATGGAAATAAATAACCAGCGCATGCGCTTAACTGCACGTAAAAAGTTTTTACTATGCAGCCTTGCGGCAAACATACTAACAAAAATACATAACAGCCATATTGATTGATGCCCCATAAAATTCATGAGCAACAATATGAATATAAATAATAGTATTTTTACAAATGGATGCATGAATGAATAAAATTTAATGATGAATAAAATTAAAAAGCCGAGCGTCTAGCTCGGCTTTCAATAGCTTAAAGTAATTAAGCTATGCTATCCAATAACTCTTGTGCACGCAATTTTTGCTTAGCACCACCTTCTTTGATTATCTCTGCTAGCAATTCACGAGCCCCTTCTTTATCACCCATATCAATATAGGCTAAAACTAAATCTAACTTAACATCCACATCTGGAGAATCTAATAAGACCTTTTTAGATTTAGCTGAGCTGGTTTTTTTTTGCTTAGCAGGAGCCTCCTCAATCAATTCATTCTCTGTATCATCTAAATCAAAGCTGATCGATGAAAAATCAAATCTATTCGCTTCCAACTCTGAAGATTGCGACTTATCTTCAGCAGTGTTGATTGTAGTTTCTTCTGCCTGTGGCAATTCAAAAGATAATGCTGACGCACTCGCTTCTGCCAAATTTTCAACAGCTGGATTGGGAGGTTCAATAGAAAAATCTAAATCAAACGCAATCTCATCAGCAATATTTTTATTCGAATCAGATTTTTGAGCGTCGGCAATGACATCCTCAACCACACTTGAATTTAAATCCATGTCCAAATCAGAAGTTTGAGTTTGCGAAACATCAGTAATGCTGGAAAAATCAAGCACGGCTTCCTGAGATTCAATATTCGTTGCTTGCACTGGCTCTATCGATGGAAGCTCACTTGAGGTACTCATTGCCAATGGCGCTAATGGCGATTCAACTGCAATATCACCTAAATCGAAATCCATCAAATTGTCACTAGTAGCATCTGCGACCACTTCTACCAAATTGCTCTCTGCTTCAGGGATTTTTGTTGAACCTGTATCCATTGAAAAATCTAAATCGTTACTCTTTGAGATTGCATCATCAGAAAAATCGGTTGCCTCCAACGCCTTATCTACTGGCGCATCATCTAATGCAACATAACTTAGATCATATAAAGAATTTTCAGGGTCAATACTTGCCCCTAATTCAGCAACTTTTACCCATACAGGATCGCTAGGCACTAATGTGTTATGCAAGTCTTTAGCAATTGTTTCAAATGCTAATAAATCTGGGCGCGCCACATAGATTTCCAACAACTTTAAATGTCGCTCATAAAGTGTAGGCTCTTTCAAGATAGCCTCTTTCAATATATCTTCAGCTTGCGTGTCACGACCATAGGCCATGTAAACTTCTGCTTCTGCAATTGGATCTACATCATTGGCATTTGATGTGTTCCCCTCCCCCGCGACATGACCAAGCTGTGTATTTACACGCAAATCGCCAGAAGCAATAATGCCACTGCCAAAAGTATCCAATTCTTTTCTGCGCTTGTTGCGTAAAAATAACCAAGTAGCTACCAGCAATCCTGCTATCAACGCACCACTCAATAAAGTTAAATTTATTAAACCACCAAGCATACTTGGCTCTGCTTGAGGTTGTGGTGTTGGTGGAGGTTTAGTGACTGTTGCGGATTTTTTCTGCAAATTAGCCATTGATTGATTTTTCAAGGCCAGCAATTTTTGCATATCCTGAATTTGTTTTTCTAGTGCTAGCGTACGTGCTTCAGCTTCTTTAAGAGATTTCTCACGCGCTGTGGCCTCTTCTTGTAAAGCAATCATTTTGTCATCAGCGCTTTTATCTACCGGCTTCACACCAGCCGAAAGTTTAACCACATCCTGCGCCCCAACTTTAGTTGGCATTGCCTTATCCTCGGCTAGAGAGATTTTCCCAGATGACGACTGTTTTTGTTCTGTTTCAGTCGTTGCCGAAGCAACTGCAATCGAACCAGCTAGATGATTACGGTAGGCATTCCAATTATCAGAATGCAACCTCACGGCTTGCTTAGCATCAAGCGTACTAATGGAGATAAGGCTCTCTTTAGTAGGCACCTTAATAATCTGGCCCACTTTTAAACGATTCATATTTTTACTAAAAAATGCCTCTTGATTACTTTCATACAACCCAATCAGCATTTGATCCAAACTAACGCCCTCAACTTGCAATTCCTTAGCAAGTGAACTCAATGTGTCGCCACGCTTTGTCCTTAGCGCTTGTGCTTCACTATCATCAGCAATGTTATCTTGTGGAACAGGTTCTTTAGATTTTCTTATTTTCTTTACTCTAGATCGTTCTCCAACAATAACACTGTTAGATTCGCTAGCACTTGAAGGAATCACACTAGACGGCAAACTTTGTGAAGGCGCTATAAGAGGGTTGTCTAAAACATCATCAGTAGGTTTATACCCAGGAGGATCTAACAACACAGTATACTCACGTAGCAATCGCCCTGTAGCCCAATCTACTTGAATTAGCAAATCTAAGTATGGATCACTAATGGGTTGATTAGAAATGAGTTTAAGCATCGGCGTGCCAGCAACGTTTTTTACTAGCTCAACTTTAATACTATTATGAATGCCAAGGTGAGGAATGCCTTGTGCAGCGTAAGCTTCTTCAGAGGCAATAGATGCAACCAAAGTTGAAAGCTCGTCAGGACTCACCAACAAAAGTTCGATTTCAGCCTTAAGTGGTTCCCCCAAACCAGAACTCACATCCAACTTACCTAGGCCAGCGGCGTAAATTGAATATGGTATAACCGTTAAGCACACGGCCAGACAAATTTGCATTATTTTATATTTACGCACATTTAACCTTTGATCAAACTTAATTTACAAATATTAAAATAACATCAAATAGTTAGCGATGCAAGCTGATAACACACCTTATATTTAATGGCGAGCTGTAAGCCATTTTAAATGTGTTATTTTTTTGTGTCGAATACGCGGTTAAATACTACTTTTCAATCAAAATTCGGAGCATACGACGCAATGGTTCTGCTGCGCCCCACAGCAACTGATCGCCAACAGTAAAAGCTGAGAGATAATCATTGCCCATACTTAACTTACGCAAACGTCCAACTGGCGTATTGAGCGTACCAGTGACTGCCGCTGGAGTAAGCTCGCGCATACTCACTTCACGTTCGTTAGGCACTACTTTTGCCCACTGATTTGCCTCAGCTAACATTTGGTTAATTTCATCTAAAGGGACATCTTTAGTCAATTTAATGGTTAAGGCTTGACTATGGCAACGCATAGCACCAATACGCACGCACAGCCCGTCGATAATAATCGGATTTGCTTCGCGCCCTAAAATCTTATTGGTTTCGACACCACCTTTCCATTCTTCCTTACTTTGACCATTGCCTAAGTCTTTGTCAATCCAAGGAATCAAGCTACCGGCTAATGGCACGCCAAACTGTGACGTTGGGAATTTTTCATCTCGTAATGTGCCCGCGACAGTACGATCAATGTCTAAAATGGCCGAAGCTGGGTCAGCCAATAAGTCACTCGCTGCAAAGTGTGCTTCACCCATTTGCTTCAGTAGTTCACGCATATTTTGTGCGCCAGCACCTGATGCTGCTTGATAGGTCATAGAAGTTGCCCATTGCACCAAATCAGCTTTAAACAAGCCATTCAACGCCATTAACATCAATGAAACGGTACAATTACCACCCACCCAGTTTGTATTACCCTGCGCATAAGCATCTTGAATCACATGCATATTGACTGGATCAAGAATAATCACTGCATCATTTTCCATACGCAAAGTTGAGGCAGCATCTATCCAATGACCTTTCCAACCGTCAGCACGTAATTTAGGAAATATTTCACTGGTGTAATCACCACCCTGACATGAAACAATCGCGTCCATGGTTTTTAAAGCTGCAATATTCATTGCATCTTTCAAAGGCGCTGATTCTTTACCCACATGGGGTGCCTTAGCACCTGTTTGTGAAGTCGTGAAAAATTGCGGCTCGATTAACGCGAAATCATTTTCTTCCATCATGCGTTGCATGAGGACAGAGCCCACCATACCGCGCCAACCGACAAAACCTACTTTTAACATTTCTAATCCAATATCAACAACTACTGTTATTTAGCTGACTTTTGCACGGCTTCACCCGCTTTTTCAAGGTCTTTTCCCACACCGTTGATGGTGTTACATGCACCAAGCATCAACACCAGCATAATCCACGTAAAATATTTTGTCATAAATCCTCCGGATAACCGCTATAAAATTACATTGAAGCTACGATTTGATCACCCATTTCAGAGCATGATACACGTTTCATGCCTTCTTCATAGATATCACCGGTACGATAGCCTGCCGCCAATACTTTCTTAATCGCATTTTCAATACGCACCGCTGCAGCTTCGTTATCAAAGGTATAACGCAACATCATCGCGACAGACAGTATCGTTGCAATTGGGTTGGCTAAGTTTTTACCTGCGATATCTGGAGCTGAGCCGTGTGATGGTTCATACAAACCTTTTTTCGTTTCATTAAGTGAAGCCGAAGCCAACATACCGATAGAGCCCGTCAACATAGAAGCTTCATCTGACAAGATGTCACCAAAGATGTTACCTGTGACCATCACGTCAAATTGTTTTGGATTGCGAATCAACTGCATCGCCGCGTTATCTACGTACATGTGAGTTAATTCTACTTCTGGATATTCTTTTGCCACATCAATCACGATTTCTTTCCAGAACTCAGTAGTTTCAAGTACGTTGGCTTTATCTATTGAACAAAGTTTTTTGCCACGTTTCATCGCGATACCAAACGCGACGTGGGCAATACGACGCACTTCTGACTCGCTATACACCATGGTGTTAAAGCCTTCGCGCTCGCCGTTTTCGTTGACTCGCATACCGCGTGGCTGACCAAAATATACGTCACCTGTGAGTTCGCGCACAATCATAATGTCCAGGCCTGCGACGACTTCTGGTTTAAGCGTTGAAGCATTCGCTAATTCCGGGTACAACATGGCTGGACGCAAGTTTGCGAACAATCCTAAATCTTTACGAATACCCAATAAACCACGCTCTGGGCGTAATGGACGGTCTAAATTGTCATATTGTGGACCACCAACAGCACCAAGCAATACGGCATCGGCTGCACGGCAGATTTTTTGAGTAAACTCTGGGTATGGATGACCATATTGGTCATAAGCCTGGCCACCCAAAGGCGCTTCAGTAAATTCCATCGCCATGCCTTCATTTTTCAATACATCCAACACGCGCAAGGCTTGCGTGATAATTTCTGGGCCGATGCCATCACCGGGTAACACTGCGATTTTCATTGTCATGTTAATTTCCTTTAAGTTCTAATATTTTCTATGGTCATTACTGCCTGAACTGAAATCCAGCATTAAGCAAACAACCATGGCTGATTTTGTTTATGCTTTTGTTCGAATGACTTAATCTTTTCCGCATGCAACAGCGTTAAGCCAATTTCGTCCAAACCATTCAATAAGTTGTGTTTAGAAGTCGCGTTAATTTCAAAACTAAAGACTTCGCCAGAAGGCAAAGTGACGGTTTGTGAAGGCAAGTCTACGTTTAAAGCATAACCTTCTGTCGCTTCGCACTCTTTGAAAAGTTTGTCGACCATCGCATGGCTCGCCACAATCGGTAACATGCCATTTTTATAGCAATTATTAAAGAAAATATCGGCGTAGCTCGCTGCAATAATCACGCGGAAGCCGTAATCTTCAATCGCCCAAGGCGCATGCTCACGGCTAGAGCCGCAACCAAAATTCTCACGCGCGAGCATGATTTGTGCGCCTTTGTAGCGCGGATGGTTAAGCACAAAGTCTGAGTTCAACGGGCGATTGGTACAATCCATCCCTGGCTCGCCATGGTCTTTATAGCGCCATTCATCAAACAAATAAGGGCCAAAGCCACTACGCTTAATGCTTTTTAAAAATTGCTTTGGGATAATCGCATCAGTATCAATGTTGGCGCGATCAATCGGGCAAGCTAGTCCATTTAATTGGGTAAATGCTTTCATTTTCTATTCCTTTTCGCCTAAATTACACGCTACGCACATCAACAAAATGGCCTGCAATCGCCGCGGCAACTGCCATGGCTGGGCTCACCAAGTGAGTACGTCCGCCTTGACCTTGGCGACCTTCAAAGTTACGGTTTGAGGTAGAGGCACAACGCTCACCTGGGCTGAGTCTATCTGCATTCATGGCTAAACACATGCTACAACCTGGCTCGCGCCATTCAAAGCCTGCTTCAGTAAAAATTTTATCTAGGCCTTCTGCTTCGGCCATGCGTTTAACTTGACCAGAACCCGGCACCACCATGGCTAATTGAATTGAACTAGCCACTTTTTTGCCTTTTGCTACTACGGCTGCTGCGCGCAAATCTTCAATACGACTATTGGTGCATGAACCAATAAAAATTTTATCTAACTTGATTTCTTCAATGGGCGTATTAGCTTTTAACCCCATGTATTTCAGAGCATTCTCAATACTAGTGCGTTTAGTAGAATCTTTTTCTTGTGCTGGATCTGGCACACGTCCGTTAATCGGCAATACTTGCTCAGGAGATGTACCCCAAGTCACTTGTGGTGCAATTTCTGCGCCTTTTAACTCAACAATACTATCAAATACCGCATCAGGATCCGTTGCCAACGTGCTCCAATAAGCAACTGCTTTATCCCAATCCGCTGCTTTTGGCGCGTATTGACGACCTTTTAGATATTCTGCTGTTTTCGCATCTGGTGCAATAATGCCCGCACGCGCACCTGCCTCAATCGCCATATTACAAATAGTCATTCGGCCTTCCATGCTTAAAGCACGAATCACTTCGCCACCAAACTCGATCGCAAAGCCATTGCCACCCGCTGTACCAATTTTACCAATCACAGCTAAAGCCACGTCTTTGGCTGTTACACCAACACCCAATTCACCATCTACACGCACCAACAAGCGTTTAGATTTTTTGGCAATTAAGGTTTGTGTCGCCATCACGTGTTCAACTTCTGAGGTACCAATACCATGCGCCAAAGCACCGAACGCACCATGTGTAGAGGTATGGCTATCGCCACACACCACGGTCATGCCTGGTAATGTGGTGCCATTTTCAGGCCCAATCACGTGAATAATGCCTTGGTTAGCATGTTTGAACGGGAAGTAAACCAATGCGCCTGTTTCTTTAATATTGCTATCAAGCGTTTCTACTTGCAAACGAGAGATTGGATCTTCAATGCCTTTTTCCCAATCTTTGGTCGGCGTATTGTGGTCAGGGTTTACCACAAGAGTGTCAGGACGCCAAGGTTTACGGCCAGCCAAACGTAAGCCTTCAAACGCCTGCGGGCTAGTCACTTCATGTACCAAGTGTCTATCAATATAAATTAAACAAGTGCCGTCAGCATCTTCATGCACCACGTGCGAATCCCATAATTTGTCGTAAAGCGTTTTTCCCGCCATGATAGCTCCTTAAATTGCTGCCGATTCAAACAAAGACGCAAGCATACCTAAGTTTCAATACCCTGACAATGATATAGGTTATACTAGTATTAAGACTAACAGGCTAGTGATAATATTAATAGAAAAGTGAACTGAAATGGATACAAGACGCAAAGAGCTCGCTGAGTTTTTACAAGCCTTGCGACAGCGAGGCATCCCTGAAGAATTTGGTTTTCCAGCAGGTGCGCGCAGGCGCACGCAAGGTTTACGACGTGAAGAAGTCGCGCAACTCTCAGGCATCAGCGCCACATGGTACACGTGGATAGAACAAGGACGTAATGTCAATGTATCGGCTGATGCATTAGAAAGACTGGCCACCGCACTCAAACTAAGCAAATCAGAACGCACTTATTTGTTTGGCATGGCAGATAGACGTGACCCTCAAGCACATATGCTAGAGTCCGACACCGCGCCAGACACGCTTGTACATATGCTGGGCAGCATTCAAATTCCTGCCTACATCATGGGACGCACATGGGATGTATTAGCGTGGAACCAAGCCGCCAGTGAATTATTTGTAGATTGGCTAGAGAAGCCTATTATTGACACACGCCCTAACCTGCTCCGCTTTGTATTCCAACACCCAAGCGCTAAACAATTTGTTGTGGATTGGGAAATGCGCGCAAGGCGAGTAGTAGCAGAATTTAGAGCTGATTGCCGCAGCCATTTAGAAGAACCAGAACTAAAAAAACTCGTTTTAGACCTTGCTAAAGCCAGCCCTGATTTTGAAGGATTTTGGAAACAACACGATGTATTAGAAAGACAAGGCGGCCAAAGAAAATTTATGCACCCGAAGCATGGGTTGATTAGCTATCAACAAGTCACCCTAAGGCCAGTGGAGCAGGAGCAGTTAAAGCTGGTGCTATTACAGCCAGACTCACTTGCTAATCAGTAGCTTATACTCCACTGCATCTTTCAACGCGAGCCATGAAGCTTCAATAATATCCGTAGAGACCCCTATCGTCGTCCAGCTTTGTTGTTGATCGGTAGATTCGATGATGACACGTACTTTGGCCGCAGTGGCTTGACTACTATCTAATACGCGCACTTTGTAATCCACCAGTTTAATCTCATTAATGGCAGGGTAAAACGACTCTAAAGCGCTACGCATGGCTTTATCGAGTGCGTTAACAGGGCCATCGCCCTGCGCGGTGGCGTTGGCGGCTTTACCATTGACGTTGACGTGTATGGTGGCGGATGAGTTCAAGCCATCGGATGAGGGCTCAAAAATACTGACGTTGTATTGCTTGAGGCTAAAAAATGGCTCAAATTTGCCTAAGAGTTTATGCATGAGCAAATCAAACGAGCTTTCAGCGCCTTCAAATTGGTAACCTTCATGTTCCAAGGTTTTGAGTTGTTCTAACACACGGATGGTGTCGGGTGAGTCTTTGGTGAGGCCAGGTTCAATCTGCTGTAATTTATTGAGCAATGCACCACGCCCTGCGACCTCAGAGACTAAAATATGGCGGATATTACCCACTTGTTCTGGGTTGATATGTTCATAAGAAATTGGGTTTTTGTTGACCGCATCAATATGCATACCCCCTTTATGCGAAAAGGCATCGTTTCCGACATAGGGTGCTTTGTCGTTAAAGGGCATATTCGCAACCTCACTGATAAATCTCGCCACATATGTGAGTGAAGTGATGTTTTCCTGCGGAATGCAATTCAAACCTAGTTTTAATTGCAAATTGGGGATAATGGAACATAAATTAGCATTGCCACAACGCTCGCCTATACCGTTCATTGTGCCCTGCACTTGCCTTGCCCCCGCCTGCACCGCAGCCATTGAGTTAGCCACAGCCATTTCGCAATCGTTATGGCAGTGAATGCCAATTTGTACTTGCGGAAAACGCGCCACGGCTTTTTGGGTAATTTCAAAAACCTCATTGGGGAAACTGCCACCATTGGTGTCACACAGTGTAAGCACATCTGCACCAGCGTCTGCCGCCGCCTGAAGAGTTTGCATGGCATACTCAGCATTAGCCTTGTAGCCATCATAAAAATGTTCGGCATCAAACACCACCTCTTTGCCCTGCGTTTTTAGGTAAGCAATGGTGTCGCCTATCATGGCAAGGTTTTCAGCTAAGGTGGTGCGTAGAATATCGGTGACTTGGTAATCCCAACTTTTGCCAAAAATCGCAACAGATTGTGTATTTGCGCTCAATAAAGAGCGAAGGTTATTGTCATCTGCCGCCTGAATGCCAATACGGCGCGTGCTACCAAAGGCAATAATTTTAGCGTGTTGTAATTTAAGTTCAGCCACACGCTTAAAAAACGCTAAATCTTTAGGGTTAGAACCTGGGTTGCCTGCTTCAATGTAGCCAATACCTAACGCATCTAATTGCTCAACAATTTTAAGCTTATCTTCGACGGTGAAAGAAACACCTTGCGCTTGCGCGCCATCGCGCAGGGTTGAATCGTAAGCCGTTACTTTACTTTGCTGCATCATCAATTTCTTTATTATTATTGAAGGGAAATTAAGATTACTAATCCCTGAAATTACCAAACTGCAAGGGGAAATCTGTCACACTTTTTTTTACAAAGGCAATCGCCTCTTGCAAGAAATCGCGCTTGGCGCCATTGACCCGTACTGTATCGCCTTGAATACTGGCTTGCACTTTTAAGCCAGAATCTTTAATCAGCTTACTAATGCGCTTAGCTAAATCACTATCAATGCCAGCTTTAATTTTAAGCTCTTGCTTCACTTTATTGCCACCCACTTTTTGCACATCTTTATGCTCAAGTCGCTTGGTCGAATCTGGCTCTTTTTTTTCCATGCCTGGCAATAAAATATCTTTAATTTGATCTAGCTGAAAATCGTTATCACCAAACAAAGTGATGATGCTATCTTTTTCATTCAGCTCAACTTTGGCTGAAGTACCTTTAAAGTCATAACGATTGGTAATCTGTTTACCTGCGGTATCAATCGCATTTTTCAATGCGACCATATCGACTTCAGATGAAATATCAAAACTAGGCATTTTCTCTCCTCAAAAACTCTAAAATGAAGGCGCTACTAAGCGGGAGTACGAAAACAATACGTCCAGTGCGAGCAACAACGTAGCGCCAAGCATTCTTTATTTATTCAAAGTGGCAAACGTAGTCCAGAGTCTCAGTCACTTCAATATCAAAACTTGAGTTTGCAGGTACGGTAAATTTCTCACCAGCACCATATGCTTTCCATGAATCTTCACCTTTGAGGCGCACTTTACAAGCACCCAGGCTAATTTCCATTAACTCAGGCGCAGCTGTATTAAAAGTAAGTGAACTTGGGAAAATAACGCCAATAGTGCTGCGCGTGCCATTTGGAAACATTACCGTATGGCTCACACACTTGCCATCAAAGTAGATATTTGCTTTCTTTTTTACACTCACATTGTCAAATTGTGCCATTTTCTTAAGCTTTCAAAAATAATAAAAACCTATTATCGCAGAAAAGCACCGCCTATCCAAGGCTGACCGACCTATTGCAGATGTTCAACTAACATGCGCGTCACACCACTTTGCCAATCGGGCAAATGAAGGCTAAAGGTTTTCTGTAGTATGTTGGTATTCAACCGAGAATTCAAAGGTCGCTTAGCTACCGTGGCAAACTCACTACTAGGTACAGCTTGAATTGCCGTTTGAGCCACCTTAATTTCCAAACCGGCCTGCCGCGCAAAATCAATCACAAAACAAGCATATTCATACCAAGAAGTTTCGCCACTAGCGACAAGGTGATATAAGCCACTCACATTAGGATTTTGCAATGCAGTACGAATCGCATGCGCAGTCACATCTGCAAGTAAATCAGCACCAGTGGGGGCGCCCATTTGGTCGTTCACAACCTTTAAGCTATCACGTTCCTGCGCAAGTTTTAACATGGTTTTAGCAAAGTTATTACCCCGCGCCCCATAAACCCAGCTAGTACGGAAGATTAAGTGTTTGCAAGCAGAGGCAATAATCGCCTGCTCACCTGCTAATTTAGTCACGCCATAAACACTTAATGGGACAGTGGCATCAGTCTCTAACCAAGGCTTGTCGCCGCTACCATCAAACACATAATCCGTAGAAAAATGGATGAGCCACGCGCCAATGCGCTTAGCTTCTTGCGCCAGTACGCTGAGTGCCAGTGCATTAATCGTATGTGCCAACACTGGCTCGTTCTCGGCTTTATCTACTGCCGTATAGGCCGCCGCATTAACAATCACATCGGGAGCAACATCACGCACGGTCTGCGCAAGTCCTGTTAAATTACTTAAGTCACCGCAATGCGTTTGACTTTGCGAATCGAGCGCAACCAACTCGCCCAAGGGGGCAAGACTGCGTTGCAACGACCAACCCACTTGACCATTTTTACCTAACAGTAGAATTTTCATAAACTAATCTTTAGTGTCACTCATACTGACGCATAATACTATAAAAGCCACACACCTCGCGGTATATGGCTTTCTAGTTTTTTGATACATTGTGAAACACTTAAATGGTGGAGCTGGCGGGAATCGAACCCGCGTCCGCAAATCCTCCACAGACAGTTCTACATACTTAGCCTTGTTGTTTAATTTAATCTGCACCACACCAACAGACAAGCGGTGTACAGACGAGCGACCTTAAGGTTAATGATGTATTAAGTCACCCAATACAACACGTATCCCGTGTATATGACACTACGTATGGGTTACCCCAATCCAACCCACGGGAGAGCTGGTGTAGCGTCCAGCAGGATTAAGCTGCTAGAGAGTAAGTTTCGTCGTTTGCGACTATACTTGTTTCAGCTGTATTTACGAGGTAATCTGAGCCTCGGTATGCCCTGCGCTGCTTTGTAACCCACGTCGAAACCTGGTCAGCCCCAAATCAGTCTTGCTATGACTAACAAAACCTGACTATAGTTTCATTAGCAGGCGAATTATACGCGCTAATGTTAGATTCCGCACATGAGGTTTTGTAGTGTTCGCACCATTAATATGTTTATCTAATCGTCCAGCACTTCCAAAAAGGCATCCCCATAACGCATGAGCTTGGCTTGCCCGATGCCAGTTATTTGACTCATCTCAATGAGGCTAGTAGGCTTTTGGTTGAGAATTTCTAGCAACGTACTATCATGAAATATCACATAAGGCGGTACGCCTTGCTCACGAGCAAGTTCCATCCGCTTAGCTTTAAGTGCGTGCCATAGAGGATCATCGCTCACTTCCTCATAACCCTCTTTAGCGCGAGCGCCGCGCTCTGCCTTGCTGACTCTGGCACTAACTACTTCAGCATCGCGGCGTAGCCAAACATCACTTTCGCCTTTTAAAACCGCCCTAGC
>CAILFU010000097.1 GCA_903833595.1 uncultured Pseudomonadota bacterium | reverse complement strand
TGAAAGTTGGTTAGACAATATTCTAAGCATAGTGACATCATGGAGCACGGTGACAACACCAAAAGTATTGCCATCACGGTCATATAGGGGTGATGCTGACTTACGAATCACAAACTCTTGCCCATCTGGGCGCTCTAGAATGACTTCATCTAAAGTACTGTATGAATCTGTTATCCAAGTGCTATCTACTGGTGAAGTTTTTCCTTCTGTCATCAGGCGGAATAATGCTTTAACTTTTTTATTTTTAGCCTCACTAAAATTAACCCCCGTGAGGCGTTCTGCTACGGCGTTCATATAAAGCACTTGGCCTGATGCACTACTGGTGATAACCGCATCAGCAATACTCTCTAACGTGACCTGAGCCCGCTCTTTTTCTAGTTGTAGCGCATATTGCGACTCTTCTAGACTTTCCAACATACCATTAACGCCATGAGAAAGGCTAGACAACTCATCATTGCCACCAAGACTTCTTACTCGGGTTCTCATATTGCCTAAATCACCAACATGAATCACATCTTCATTTAACCGTTCTAGCCTTAGTAGGACTAAGCGATCAAATAACCAGCTAATGAGTGCAAGCATTATGGCAATCGCTGAAGTAGACCAAGATAAGAAAGTTAATGTAGTCTCCCCTAACTTAAAGATTTCTCTATCATCTACAGTACTTACTACCAGCTCTTCCGAACCATCAATACTTTCCATTTTGGCATAGCCTGCCACACGCGCATCATCAAGCGGCATTACCACCACATCACCTTTCAATAACAATTGCGATACATCAGTCATTTTTTCTTTATCGAGCGGCGCTATAGCCATCTTTGCACCCACGACGCCCTCAATATGCGCCATTAAGGTAGGGTCGAGATCTCGCACCATAATCAGTGTGCCTCGATATTCACTTACCCCATCACTGGGTTGCACATTTACAGACGAAACAATATAAACATCTTCTGGCGTCCAAAAAAACCCGGCAGCATGACCTTTAGAGGGTTCATTAAATAAACCACCTCTAGCAGAATTCCTTATGATTTCCTCTGGAATATACCATGGCTTACCGCTCACATAATCATAGCCACGCTTATAGAGAATGTTGCCTTCGGCATTAACAAGAATGATGGCTTTAATTTTAAGGTGGCTAAATGCGTCATTGCTGTAGGTAGTCTTGGTATAGCGAGCATTAGGCTCTACCATAAAATTGTAAGTACTATCCAAGTGAGCATATTCAACGGCTATCCCATCCAACTGCTGAGACTGCTCTTTAAGAATACTCATTGCACTCTTCACCTGGATTGTGGTTTTGTCTTTTTCTAGCTTGAAATAACCATCAAGCAGCATTGTGCGTACCACTACGAATAGCAATGTGAACAGCAACAGTATGCCTGCAGCCACAACTATCAACATTTTTGGACGCAACCCAGTAAAGTGTTTTTCTGACATTTAATTTACCAAAAAATTAACTAAAAAATACTACAACAACAATAGCCTAAGGACCTATAGATTAACCACTGGAACAAGCACTAAAAAACACTGCTTATCTGATGAATGATTAAATTTAAGACTTCTTCCAGCAATCATTCTATTATGCGACATTACTCAATAATGCCACAAGCTGGTTTTTATCGTCACCTATTACGCATGAATGATGGCCCAAGCTATAATGTGCGTATGGCAAAAAAATTACCCCTGGAACGCATTATTCAACAACAAGGCTTTGGTGCGCGAAAATTATGTCGCATCATGATTTGGAATAATGAAATCACCGTCAACGGCCTACCTTGTGACGACCCTAATGCTGAGTTTGATTTAGATAATCTACAATATACCGTAAGAGGCGAAGCGTGGGATTACCGTGAAAAATCTTATTTAATGTTACATAAGCCAAGCAATTACGAATGCTCACATAAAACCCAGCACCACCCGACCATTTACAGCTTACTACCGCACCCACTGGTGGTGCGCGACGTGCAATGCATAGGTCGACTCGATGAAGATACCACAGGCTTAATACTGATTTCAGATGACGGACAGTTTATTCACCGCATGAGCTCACCCAAACACAAGGTACCCAAAATGTACGAGGTTACATGTAAACACCCTGTTGATGAAAACCAAATTGCCCATATCCTAAAAGGCGTGCAATTGGTTGACGAAGACGCCCCAATTGCTGCGCTTGCTTGCACTCGCATCAGCGACCACGTGATTCATATGACGCTCGCAGAAGGTAAATATCACCAAGTAAAACGTATGGTTGCCGCCATTAGCAACCGCGTAGAGGCCCTCAAACGCATACAAATTGGTAACCTATGTTTACCGACTGATTTAGCTGTCGGTGAATGGCGTTGGTTGAGCGAAAGCGACATGGTAAAACTCGGAGCAATTTAATTATTATGCGTCAATCATTATGGCTTTTCACCTTACTACTCACTTCCTGTATGGGTGTGCCTGATCATATCAAAATTATTGAATCGGTAGATGCTAATCAATATCTTGGTACTTGGTATGAAATTGCTCGGCTTGACCATTCATTTGAACGTGACTTAGAAAAAGTAACTGCCACTTACAGCCTACGCGGAGAAGATGGCATTAAAGTCATTAATCGTGGCTTTAATAGCAAAACCAATGAATGGAAAGAAGCTGAAGGCAAAGCGTATTTTGTTGATCCGCCAAATGCCGATAAAACCAATACCGGCAAGCTTAAGGTGTCATTTTTTGGACCCTTCTACGGCGCTTATAACATCATCGCGCTCGATAAACCTTACTATAACTACGTGATGATTTGCGGGCCGAATAAATCCTATTTGTGGATACTTGCCCGCACACCACAACTCACCTATCCAATTAAACAGCACTTAATTGCACAGGCAAAAGAACTGGGCTTTGATACCGATAAGTTAATTTACGTAAAGCAATCTAGCGAGGTTATTGAATATAAAGCAGGCCCTCACGTTAATTAACTCAAGAGTATTTACGTTTACCTTCAACCACTCGCTTAGGTCTAACTGTACGTTCCAACTGTTCGCCACGCACTGTGGTAATCGGCTTGTTTGAAAGTGGTTGCCATGCAGGAATCAGATGCTGCTTGCCATTACCGATTAAATCTGCGCGCCCCATTTTCTGTAAAGCTTCGCGTAAGATTGGCCAATTATTAGGGTCATGGTAACGAATAAAAGCCTTATGCAACTTACGCACATTACCCGCTTTAGGAATAGCTACATTTTCTGAATCTGCCGTCACTTTACGTAACGGGTTTTTTCCTGAATGATACATTGCAGTAGCCATCGCCATAGGGGTTGGCGTAAAGGTTTGTACTTGATCTAACTTAAAGTCATATTTTTTCAGCCAGAGCGCTAAATTCAGCATGTCTTGATCAGTCGTCCCTGGATGTGCCGCAATAAAGTAGGGAATCAAATACTGCTTCTTACCCGCCTCTGCACTAAATTTTTCAAACATGGCTTTAAACTCGTCATAAGCTTCCATGCCAGGTTTCATCATCTTACTAAGTACATTTTCTTCGGAATGCTCTGGTGCTATTTTCAAATAGCCTCCAACATGATGCTGCACTAGCTCTTTCACATATTCTGGCGATTTCACCGCTAGGTCATAACGCACACCACTGCCGATTAGAATTTTTTTAATGCCTTTAAGCGCCCGTGCTTTACGGTATAACTGTATCAGCGCACTATGATCAGTATTCAAGTTCTCGCAAATGCCAGGGTATACACAGCTCAACTTGCGACAAGATTTTTCTATCGTTTCACTCTTACAAGCAATACGGTACATATTGGCAGTAGGACCACCGAGATCAGAAATAACCCCCGTAAACCCTTCAACTTTATCGCGAATCTCTTCTACTTCTTTCAAAATACTGGCTTCGCTACGACTTTGGATAATGCGACCTTCATGCTCGGTAATACTACAAAAGGTACATCCGCCAAAACAACCCCGCATGATATTCACACTAAAACGAATCATCTCCCAAGCGGGAATCTTTGCATCTTTATAAGCTGGATGAGGTCTACGCGCATAGGGCATATCGTAGACATAGTCCATCTCTTTAGTCGTTAGGGGGATTGGGGGTGGATTTAACCAAACTTCTCGATCACCATGCTTTTGCACCAGTGCACGCGCATTGCCAGGATTAGCTTCTAAGTGCAACACTCGTGAAGCATGAGCATATAACACTGGATTTTGCGCAACCTCTTCATAATCAGGTAAGCGTACCACTTGCTTTGCCCTATCTGCTTTGGGTTTACGAATAATCTCAATGACTTTTGTGCCTGCTTCTAAAGTTGTTTTTTCTTGATTATCGTCAGATGCACAGCTTGCATCGGCCTTACCCATTTTCATTTCATAGGGATCAACATGCTTTTCAACTGTACCTGGGCGGTCTAATTTTGTACTTTCAATCTCACTCCAGCCTTCTGGAATTTTCTTACGTAAAAAAGCAGTCCCACGAATATCTTGAATATCCGCCACCTTTTCACCTTTAGCAATCCGATGACTTAATTCAATTAAGGCACGTTCAGCATTTCCGTAGAGCAAAATATCGGCTTTAGAATCTACTAAGATACTGCGGCGAACTTTGTCAGACCAATAATCATAATGGGCAATACGGCGCAAACTGGCTTCAATACTACCAATCACCAATGGCACATCAGAATAAGCCTCGCGGCAACGTTGGCTATAAACCAACACAGCCCGATCTGGACGTTTGCTGGGCGCAGCATCTGGGGTGTAAGCGTCATCACTACGAATTTTTCTGTCCGCCGTATAGCGATTGACCATACTGTCCATATTACCTGCGGTCACACCAAAATAGAGATTAGGTTTACCGAGCGCCTTGAAAGCGCTGGCATTTTGCCAGTCAGGTTGCGCAATAATACCTACACGAAAACCTTGCGCTTCTAACAAGCGACCCACCAAAGCCATGCCAAAGCTTGGATGATCTATATAACAATCGCCTGAAACTAAGATAATGTCGCAACTATCCCAACCCAAGGCATCCATCTCAGCACGACTCATAGGCAAAATAGGTGCCGCACCAAAGCGTTTCGCCCAATAAGGGCGATAGCTTTGAATGGGCTTGGCAAGCATGGTTAAGTATTGTTCCAAAATATCCGCTACTAACTATAAAGTAGGCGCATTTTACGCGCTAATTGCATGATTAAGAAGATTTTTTTAAATATTTTGAATCTCATTAACCCTACTTATAGCAAGTCTACCCCGAATTTTTTCATCACCAGGGCAAATACCAAAAACACAACTACGGTGAATATCACACAAGAAATTAAGCTCAATACAAATCCCCATTTAGGCAATAGATAAGGGAAAAGTAGGAACATGGGTAAAGTAGGCAGTACATACCAGAATGTATAATACGCATGGTTGGCAATTTTACTAGTCGGTTGGTGTTCAACATAAAGCCAAATTAAGGTGAGCACCGTGACCATAGGCAAAGCTGCGATGAGCCCGCCCAACTTATCACTACGTTTAGCAAACTCTGAAACCAATACGACTACGCCAGCGGTTATTAAATATTTTATAATCAAATATTGCATTTTTCACCTTTCACTAAACCTGTTAATTGTTTAATATCAAACAACAGGCTTATCAACAAATATCACATCTAGTATAACCAGATATATCGCTTCTGGAATGGTGATTAAATATAATTCAATGTCTCACGCTTACTATCAATTACCTAATGGGCGAGTCGCAAGCATTGATGGCGATTGTGAATTCCCGCCTTTATCTAACGCCTTAACTGAGCCCAATGGATTGATAGCAATTGGGGGAGACCTGTCTGCCACAAGCCTTTTAAACGCCTACAAACGCGGCATATTCCCATGGTTTAGCGAAGGCGATCCTGTCATGTGGTGGAGCCCAGACCCACGCATGGTACTTTTTCCAGATGAATTGAAAGTCTCTCTTTCACTCAAAAAAACGCTCAAGAAATACTCTTTTGAAATTCGTTTTAACACATCATTTCGTGCGGTAATGACGGCTTGCAGTCATGCCAAGCGACAAGATCAACCCGGCACCTGGATAAGCCCAGAGATGATTAACGCATACTGTGCGCTATTTAAATCTGGCCATGCGATCTGCGCTGAAGCTTGGCTAGACAATCAATTGGTTGGTGGCTGCTATGGCGTAAGCATTGGTCATATGTTTTATGGCGAAAGTATGTTTCACCATGCCACTGATGCTTCTAAAGTTGCATTTGTGCACCTAGTCGCATATTTGCAAAAACAAGGCGTTGAAATGATAGATTGCCAAATGAAAACATCATTACTCACAAACTTTGGTGGCCGTGAAATCTCACGCACTGCATTCATGCAGCAACTGTTAAAACTGATAGAATTTTAGTATGACGCTAGCGAGCGAACCACCCTTACACAAGCTACAGTTTTACGTCACTACTGGCTATAACTGTGGCTATTTGCCCAATAAACTCGCACAAAGTTTAATTGCCTCACCACAACATTTAATTGATGCCACGGTTTATAGCGGATTGATTCAGCAAGGCTTTCGGCGTAGTGGGAAATTTGCCTACAGACCCCACTGTGAACACTGTCATGAATGCGTTCCAGTGAGAATTATTGTGGGAGATTTCAACGCTAGCCGCAGTCAAAAACGCGCTTACAAACAGCATAAAAATCTCACCACCACTATTCTACCGGTGGCATTTCATGAAGAGCATTACGCGCTCTACGCTGACTATCAAAAAGCAAGACACGCCAATGAACAATTCAATCAACAAGACAATGATGAGCAGGACGATGCCGAGCAATATCGCAACTTTTTATGCCAAACTAATGTTGAAAGTGTATTGGTTGAGTTTAGAGAAGACAATCAATTAAAGATGATCAGTGTGATTGATATCGTTTTCGATGGCATTTCAGCGGTTTATACTTTTTATAACACACGTGATGCCAAAGCCAGCTTTGGCACCTATAACGTGCTTTGGCAGATTGAATGGGCTAAATCTTTAAATATGCCCCACCTTTATCTAGGCTATTGGATAAAAGACAGTCGAAAAATGGTCTATAAAGAAAATTTTAAACCCCTAGAAAAATTGATTGCTGGTGAATGGCAAAAATAACAGCCCCTACTTAAACCAGTAAAAAAACACCTGCGTCTTCTGCTTGTTAATTCTAACGATGCTACAATCGACTTTGTTAAAAAAATAGAGCAATATGAATTGAAGAAAATTGTTATTTTTGGTGTGGGCTTGATTGGCGGCTCTGTTGCCCTGGCGTTTAAAAAAGCAGTGCCCAGCATACAAATCGTAGGCATGGGCCGAAGCCATGAAAGCCTGCAAACAGCGCTCAATCTAGGCGTGATTGATGTTGCGTGCAGCGACATTGCAATTGCGCTTCAAGATGCTGATATCGTATTAATTGCAGCACCAGTCGCTCAGACGACTTCTATTCTGTCAGCAATTAAGCCTCATTTAAATATGAAAACGGTGATTACCGATGCGGGCAGTACTAAAGACGATGTGTTGCGTTCCGCGAAAAAAATTTTGGGTGATCAGGTTAGCCAATTTGTGGGCGGCCACCCCATTGCCGGCGCTGAAAAAAGTGGGGTTACAGCAGCCATGGCTGACTTATTTGTCGGTAAAAATGTTGTTTTAACACCTACCCCTGAAACCAACATCCAGGCACTTGCCAGCGTTTCTTCGTTTTGGAAGACCTGCGGTGCAAAGGTCAGTGAAATGTCAGCTGAAACCCATGATGGCATTTTTGCTGCAGTGAGCCATTTGCCGCACCTGTTAGCTTTTGCACTTGTCGACGACATTGCTTTACGTCCAAATGCTGCACAGTTATTTAGCTTTGCCGCCAGTGGCTTTAGAGACTTTACCCGCATTGCCGGTAGTCATCCAGAAATGTGGCGAGACATTAGCCTAGCCAATAAACGTGCGCTGTTAAATGAACTAACTGCCTACCAAGCTGAATTATCTACCCTAAAAAAATTAATTGAGAATGATGATGAACATGGGCTAAAAGCATTATTTGAGCGCGCCAGTGCTGCTCGTAACGCTTGGGCAGAATCAAAAACTTAGCCGATAGAATCATTAATTAAAAGAAACAAAATGGAACAACTCACCCTTCTCCCCGCCATTCGCGCTGATGGCCGCATGACCTTACCCGGCTCTAAAAGTATTTCAAATCGCACTTTATTGCTAGCGGCACTGGCAACTGGCACCACTGAAATTCGTGATTTATTGGCGTCCGACGATACTGCACGCATGTTGGAATCTTTAGAAACACTGGGTGTTAAATTAGAGAACTTTGCCGAAAATGCATGGCGTGTCACTGGCTGTGGGGCTAACTTTCCTAACAAAAATGCTGATTTATTTCTCGGCAATGCCGGCACTGCATTTAGGCCACTCACCGCTACATTGGCTTTTTCAAAGGGCCATTACCAACTATCAGGTGTGGCTCGTATGCACGAACGGCCGATTGGCGATCTAATCAATGCGTTACATCAAGCTGGTGCCAACATCAATTACTTAGGTAATGAAGGCTTTCCTCCACTAAAAATTTCACCAGCAGATCCTGATTTAAGTAAACCCATACAAATACGCGGTGATGTTTCCAGTCAATTTTTAACCGCCTTGCTGATGGCGCTACCACTCACTAAACAACAAGCCACCATTGAAGTGATTGGCGAATTAATTTCTAAACCCTACATTGAAATCACCCTTAACCTAATGGCCAAGTTTGGCGTGAAGGTTAAGCGTGATGGCTGGCAAAGGTTTACCATAGAAGCCAACAGTCAATACATTAGCCCTAATGAAATATATGTCGAAGGTGACGCTTCTAGCGCTTCATATTTCTTGGCTGCAGGCGTAATTGGTGGCAAAGTTTGTGTCGATGGCATAGGTCAACACAGCATACAAGGTGACGTTCGCTTTGCTGAGGCGCTCACAATGATGGGCGGCAAGATTGAATATGGTGAAAATTATATTACCGCGCACAAGGCTTCTCTAATTAAAGCCATAGACCTCGACTGTAACCATATTCCTGACGCAGCAATGACACTGGCAATGATGGCTTTATTTGCAGACGGCACGACTACACTCAAAAATATTGCCAGCTGGCGCGTAAAAGAAACCGACAGGCTCTCGGCAATGGCTATCGAATTACGAAAAGTAGGCGCCACTGTTGTTGAAGGTGCCGATTTCATTAAAATCACGCCGCCAGTCACATTCACGCCAAATGCCGTAATTGAAACCTACGATGACCATCGCATGGCGATGTGCTTTTCACTAGTGTGTCTAGCTGGCGTTCCTATCATTATTAATGACCCTAAGTGCGTCAATAAAACATTCCCCGATTACTTTTCATGCTTTGGAAAAATTGTTCAATGAAACCCCCAATACCCGTCATCACTATTGACGGACCTTCCGCATCCGGCAAAGGCACTATCGCACAGTTAGTAGCGGCACAACTAGGCTTTCATTATTTAGATTCTGGTGCTCTATACCGCATAGTGGCACTTGCTACACAACAACAAAATATCGCATGGTCAGATGCACAAGCGGTTGCTGAATGTGCAAAAAGACTACATATCATATTTGAGAATGAACAAGTTTTACTGAATAACAAAGATATTACCAATGATATCCGCACTGAAGCTATAGGCAAAGGCGCATCGCAGGTTGCTGTACATGCTCCACTGCGTGACGCACTAACTCATATGCAACATGCGTTTTGCAAAGCACCTGGTCTAGTGGCAGATGGACGTGACATGGGCACCATTATTTTTCCCAACGCACCATTAAAAGTATTCTTAACAGCCTCAACGGAGGTTCGCGCCTCACGCCGCTATCAACAACTAATCAATAAGAAACAAGCCGCTAACTATGATGACATCTTGCAGGATTTGCTAGAACGTGATGAACGCGACCAAAATAGAGCTAGCTCACCACTCGTTATGGCAGATGATGCCATCCTATTGGAAACCGATAATTTAACCATTTCACAGGCAGTTGCCTTTGTTTTACAAAAATATCAACCTTTTATACAATTTTCAGCGTAAATTATGTAAATAGTCTTTTATTTTTCAATGTTTTAGTTATAATTCTATTCTTTGAAATTTAGTGAATTTTTTTCGTCTGCGCATTACATTAATCCGCAGTTTTTTAATCAACCCACTGCTAGGTGGGATTATTTTTTAGGTAATTTTATTTAATGGCTTCTACATCTAAATCTACTGCTTCATCTTCTTCAATGGAATCTTTTGCCGCGCTTTTTGAAGAAAGTTTAATTCATCAAGAAATGCGTTCTGGTGAAGTAATCACCGCTGAGGTTATTTCTGTTGACCAAGACCACGTTATTGTAAACGCTGGTTTAAAATCAGAGAGCGTTATCGCTGCTGAAGAATTCAAAAACGCTCAAGGCGAAATCGAAGTTAAAGTGGGCGACTTTGTAAAAGTATTAATTGAAAAGCTAGAAGATGGCTTTGGTTCAACATTACTTTCACGTGAAAAAGCAAAGCGTATGGAAACATGGCTAGACCTAGAAGATGCGATGAACGAAGGTCGCATCATTAAAGGTTTTGTTAGCGGTAAAGTTAAAGGCGGCTTACGCGTCTCTGTCAACGGCATCATGGCATTCTTGCCTGGTTCATTAGTGGATGTTCGTCCAGTAAAAGACACTACCCCATTTGAAAACAAAGAGTGTGATTTAAAAGTCATTAAAATTGATCGTAAACGTAACAACATCGTAGTTTCTCGTCGCGCGGTAATGGAAGTCAGCGCTGGTGCAGACCGTGAAGCATTGATGGGTTCACTTGCTGAAGGTTCAGTAGTGAAAGGTATCGTTAAAAATATTACTGATTATGGCGCATTCGTTGATTTAGGCGGCATTGATGGCTTACTACATATCACTGACTTAGCATGGCGTCGTGTTAAACACCCATCAGAAGTATTAACTATAGGTGAAGAAGTTGAAGCTAAAATCTTGAAATTTGATCAAGAAAAAAACCGCGTTTCATTAGGTATCAAACAATTAGGTGATGATCCATGGATTGCCCTAACACGTCGCTACCCAGTAAGCACTCGTTTATTCGGTAAAGTTTCTAACTTAACTGATTACGGTGCGTTTGTTGAAATCGAGCCAGGTATTGAAGGTTTAGTGCACGTTTCAGAAATGGATTGGACTAACAAAAATATTCACCCAGGCAAACTTGCTCAGTTAGGTGATGAAGTAGAAGTGATGATTCTTGAAATTGATGAAGCGCGTCGTCGCCTTTCATTAGGCATGAAACAATGTCAAGCAAACCCATGGGATGATTTTTCAGCAACACACGCTAAAGGCGATAAAGTAGCTGGCCAAATCAAATCTATCACTGATTTCGGCGTATTTATTGGTTTGCCAGGCGGTATTGATGGTCTTGTACATCTGTCAGATTTATCATGGTCACAAACTGGTGAAGAAGCCATTCGCAACTTCAAAAAGGGTGATGAGTTACAGGCTGTTATCTTAGCTATTGATGTGGAAAAAGAACGTATTTCACTAGGTGTGAAACAGCTTTCTGCTGATCCATCTGGCGCATCATCTGCTTCAGAAGATAAATCTGAAACCAAACCTAAAGCCAAATCTGCTAAAACTAAAGACGTTACTTCAAAAGTGCCAGATGACGGTGCAGTTGCAGGTACGACCAACCTCGGTGCTTTATTAAAAGCAAAATTAGACAGCAAGAAATAAGCTAACTAGTGACAAGATAAAGGCACATTAAGCATGACTAAATCTGAACTAATCACGCTACTTGCAGAGCGCTTCCCGCAATTAGTAGTGAAAGATGCTGAACTATCAGTAAAAGCGATTTTAGATGCAATGTCTGATAACCTTGCCACTGGCGAGCGTATTGAGATACGAGGCTTTGGAAGTTTTAGCTTAAACTACCGCCCACCTCGCTTAGGTCGTAATCCTAAAACCGGCAGTAAAGTACAAGTACCTGAAAAACATGTACCTCACTTCAAAGCGGGCAAAGAATTACGTGAACGTGTAGATTTGGGTTAAGTTTTTCTATTGCTACATAATAAAAAACGGCAGCTTATGGCTGCCGTTTTTTATTCCCTCTTCCAGAAAATCTTACTTACTTTTAAAATTAAGTTAAAATCACACCTGTATGAACTACCTCCATCACCTACACATTCGTCATAAAGTGAATCCTCATGGAATTTGAGTTCTGGTGGCTGTTAGCACTACCGCTATTTTTTAGCCTAGGATGGCTAGCTGCTCGTATAGATCTTAAGCAACTGCTAGCAGAATCTACCGCCTTGCCTGCAGCTTATTTCAAAGGTCTAAATTTTCTGATTACCAATCAGCAAGATAAAGCAATTGAAGCTTTCAGTGAAGCAGTACAAGCCAATACAGACTCATTAGAATTACATTTTGCATTAGGTAGCCTTTTTAGAAAACGAGGTGAAGTAGACCGCGCCATTCATTTACATCTCAATTTACTTGAAAAGAAAGAGCTCGAGCCACAACAAAAACTAGCAGTTACCGCAGAACTTGCGCAAGATTATTTAAAAGCCGGCTTACTAGATCGGGCTGAAGAATTATTTGAATCACTAAACGACAATCGCTATCGCCAACCTGCGCTACGTGCGCTACTAGAAATATACGTTCGCGAGCGTGAGTGGGAACGTGCAATTAAAGCTGCAACGGAGTTGGAACGTCTATCTGGTATACCATTTCGCATAGAAGTCTCGCATTACTACTGTGAAATGGCAGTTAAATCCAAATTAGCGAATGACACACATACCGCGAGATTTGAACTTGAACAAGCGCTAAATGCCAATAAAAATAGTATTCGAGCTAACGTATTATTGGGTGATTTAGAGGTAGAGACCGAGGACCACAAATCAGCCATTTCTACTTGGAAACGCATTGAATTTCAAAAACCTGAATATCTAGGTTTAATTGCACCCAAATTAATCAATAGTTACCGCGCGCTAAATCAAATATCAGAGGGCTTAAGTTTACTGCAATCTTATTTGCAAACTTATAAACTATCCTCACT
>CAILFU010000096.1 GCA_903833595.1 uncultured Pseudomonadota bacterium | reverse complement strand
ATGCTCACTACCATCATAGTTAGGACCGAAATCAACAGTTTCTTTATCGATATCAGCTAATAATTCATGGGCAATCTTAGCCATACGGATTTCGGTATATCGCATCGCCGCCGCATTGTCGCCATCTACAGAACCAAAGTTACCTTGACCATCCACCAACATATAACGCAAGCTAAAATCTTGCGCCATACGCACGATGGTGTCATACACAGCAGTATCACCATGCGGATGGTACTTACCAATCACATCGCCGACGATACGTGCGGATTTCTTATACGGTTTATTGTAGTCATTACTTAACTCATGCATCGCATATAAAACACGGCGGTGTACCGGTTTTAAACCATCTCGAACATCTGGTAAGGCCCGACCTACAATCACGCTCATGGCGTAATCTAGATAAGATCGACGCATCTCATCTTCTAAACTAATTGGCAGGGTTTCTTTAGCGAATTGATCCATGTGTAAGCTGACTTTTAATTGTTTTTGTGTGGTGCAATTTTAGCATGAATTACCCGCAAATTAGTAGCGAGCACATTGATTTAGCCATGCTTATCATGAAGCAACAACCTCATAATAAACATGGCCTACATCATCCAACCGTTAATGATGATAAGTCTGCTTTTAAGTCCGCAATATGCTCTAATCCCACCGCAACTCTAACCAAACCATCACTAATTCCTGCGGCCGCCCGCGCCTCAGCCGTCACTCGACTATGTGTAGTTGTAGCTGGGTGAGTAATAGTGCTTTTCGCATCCCCCAAATTAGCGGTGATTGAAATCAATTGAGTTGCATCAATCAAAGCCCAAGCAGCCTCCTGCTGAGTTTGGCCAGTCTTAGGCTTCACCTCAAAACTAACGATACCACCGCCATTGGTTTGCTGTTGCATTGCAAGTGCATGTTGCGGATGTGAAACTAAGCCGGGGTAGTAAACCCGAGATACCCCTGGCTGCAACTCTAGCCATGTAGCTAAGGCCAGCGCATTTCGCGCATGTGCATCCATCCTAATATACAGCGTTTCCAAACCCTTCAAAAATACCCAAGCATTAAATGCGCTCATGGTCACACCAGCGGTACGTAAGAAACCATACACGGGTTCCATTAAAGCTTTAGAGCCGAGTACCGCGCCACCTAAACAACGTCCCTGGCCATCAATATACTTAGTTGCGGAATGTATGATGATATCTGCCCCCAGCGCTAATGGCCGTTGAATAGCTGGTGTGCAAAAACAATTATCGACCACCAGATATGCACCTGCCTGATGTGCAATGTCTGCTAACACTCGAATATCACAAACTTCTGTGAGCGGATTAGATGGCGTTTCAACAAAAAATAATTTAGTCTTTGCAGTCACAGCAGATTGCCACTCGGCAGGATTAGTCAGCGAAACAAATGTGACGTGCAGACCCCACCTAGCAAGAATATTGCTAAATAGTTGAACACTGGTACCAAAAATACTTCGCGATGCGACAATATGATCTCCAGCGCTACACAGCGCCATCACGCAAGCCAAAATTGCAGACATGCCGGTTGATGTTGCCACGCATTGCTCTGCACCCTCTAAAGCCGCCAGTTTATTTTGAAACATAGTGACCGTAGGATTGGTAAAGCGTGAGTAAATATTACCTGGCTCACTACCGCCAAAACGTGCTGCAGCTTGTGAGGCACTGTTAAACCTAAAGCTAGAATTAAGAAACAATGCTTCAGAATTTTCGCCAAATTCAGTCATTTCACTGCCAGCGCGTACCGACAATGTTTCAGGATGGTATAGATGTTTAGTCATAATATTCTCATGTAATCTGGGCGTTAAAAAACCCGTTCAAGCTATTGCGGCCAAAACGGGTTTTTTTAACTCGCTTTAGCTGTATTTATAATGCGCCCGCAAGCTGAGTAAGACCTTCTTTAAGTTAAGTCACTCAAATCAGCGCAATTTCATGTTATGCCTAACTTACTCAAACGTCAAGATGCTAGCTTTTATTCAACAACTTCATCTTCAAAGCTATCAATTAAGTTTAAATCTATTTGCGTACTGGCATTCGAGGGCTTTTGCTTTTTATTCACATCACCACGCGCAGCCTCAATATTAGCCAAATAGGCTTCACTAATATCACCTGTCACATACTGACCATCAAAACATGAACAATCAAAATTTTCAATTTTTGGGTTGCTTAACTGAACACCTTTCACCAATGCATCTAAGTCTTGATAAATGAGCGCGTCTGCGCCTATTTCTTGGCAAATTTCCTCGTCAGTTCTGCCTGTTGCGAGCAGTTCATCTCGACTAGGCATATCAATGCCATATACATTAGGAAACCTTACCGGTGGTGCAGCAGAGGCAAAGTAAACTTTGCTAGCGCCTGCATCACGCGCCATTTGTACTATTTGTTGCGATGTCGTACCGCGCACAATTGAATCATCCACAAGTAAAACATTTTTACCTTTAAACTCTATGCCAATCGGATTGAGCTTTTGACGCACTGATTTTTTACGCAAAGCTTGGCCTGGCATAATAAAAGTGCGGCCAATATAACGATTTTTAATAAATCCTTCTCGGTAATCCAAGCCTAATGCTATGCCTACTTGCAACGCACTTGGGCGACTGGTGTCAGGAATAGGAATTACTACATCAATTTTTTTATCCGGCCATTCACGCTTGATTTTTTCTGCTAAACTTTTACCCATGTCTAACCGAGTCTGATAAACAGAAACATCATCTATCACCGAGTCTGGGCGCGCTAAGTAAACATACTCAAAAATGCATGGGTTAAGTTTAGGATTTTCTGCACATTGACGGCTATAGAAATTACCATTCATATCAATAAAAATTGCCTCACCAGGCTCCACGTCACGAATTAAGGTAAAACCCAGCACATCAAGCGCAACGCTTTCAGAGGCAACAATATACTCCGTGCCTTTATCTGTATTGGCTTTACCAATGACCAATGGACGTATGCCATTAGGATCACGAAACGCCAGTAACCCAAAATTAGCAATCATGGCAACGACTGCATAAGCGCCTTTACAACGTCTATGCACGCCAGCCACCGCATCAAATGTCATGTCGGTATTCAGTACTGCATTGCGTGAGGTTTGTTCAATTTCATGCGCCAAGACATTAAGCAATACCTCAGAGTCAGAATTGGTATTGATATGGCGTAAATCCTGACGAAACATCTCGGATTTTAATTGCTCTGAATTGGTTAAATTACCATTGTGGCCGAGTACGATACCGAAAGGTGAGTTCACGTAAAAGGGCTGTGCTTCTGCCGCACTGGATGAGCCTGCAGTCGGATAGCGCACATGTCCGATACCCACATTACCAGCTAAGCTACGCATGTGACGTGTTTGAAATACGTCTTTGACTAAGCCATTATTTTTATGCATAAAAAATGTATTTCCGTCGGTAGTCACAATACCTGCTGCATCCTGACCTCGATGCTGCAACACCAATAAACCATCGTACAACAATTGGTTGACTGGATTTTTACCAACAATACCTATAATTCCACACATGTATAAAGCCTTAAATAATGAATTCTATAATGTAAATATTTCCGCAGTGCAATGACGCTTATTCAAGCTACATTAGTCGTACTTAATATACTGTGTAATGCTGTCTGGGACCCATGGCAACAAACTAGTGACTAAGGCTTCAATAGGCGCACTAAACATCGCATTTCGCCAACGCTCATCTTGAGGCAAGTCAGTAAGTCCACCTAAGAATACTAGGATACATACAATTAACATCCCACGCGCTAAACCAAAAATAGCGCCAAGTACACGATTCAGCCAACCTAAACCAATTTTCTTAAAAACTGTAGAAAGTGCAATTGCTAACAAACTAGTAATCAATAATGTAGCGAAAAACACCACTAAAAACGCAGCTAAAATACGTAGGGACTCTGTCGGAATATCGGCTGGCATCATCGGCATAAGCTGACTTGAATAGGTTTTCGCCACAAAAAATGCAACCACCCAACCCACGATAGATAACGCTTCTATCAACAAGCCTCGCATCACGCTTAATATGATAGAAAGTCCTATGATAGCTAATACTAGATAATCAAAACTGGTCATATAATTTTTATTCTAATCTATTACTTCGACCATTAGCCTACATTACTCATGACTAATCACGATACCTGAAAAACCTGCCTTTTGCAGTTTAACCAAAGCGGCTGAAGCTTCTTGGCGAGAAGGATAATTGCCTGCTCTCAATCGAGTTTTCTCACCCTTGTCTGTAGTAATTTTCTCACTATATGACACATAGCCGGCTTCTTTTAACTTAGCCTGCAATTGCTTTATATTAGCACCCTCTGAATAAACGCCTATTTGTATAGCAAAGTTTTCACTACTTTTTTGCTGTACTTTAGTTTCTGCTGGCTTTAACTCATCCAACTTTACTTCAGGTAGCTTTGCGAGAGTCTCTTTTACTTCCAACTTTTCCTCTGGCTTTACCCCTGCCTTTTTACTCTCATCACTTAGTTTCTCAGCGTCATTTTTCATGCTATCCACCTTACTGGTAGCCCGCGCCTCATCAGTCACAACATTAGGTGAGGCGCCCTCACCTGCCATTACTGGTGGCTCTGATATCTGAGCTGACGCTGAGGGAGTGACTACCGATTGATTCTCTGTAGTAGCAACAACACTGCTGGACATCTCAGGCATAGTAATTTTAACGGCTGTTTGTGGCGCCAAACTTGCACGATCCTGCAGCACCATAGGT
>CAILFU010000095.1 GCA_903833595.1 uncultured Pseudomonadota bacterium | reverse complement strand
TGGAACCTTAGATGAACGACCCTATCCAGCAATTGCTTGAGCAAATAACTGCACTTGAAGATGATTTACGTAAAGCGCTTGGCGAGCAACAATCCACTGTTTTTTTTTCAAATCAAAGGCAAGCGCATCGAGTTTGAGCAATCTATCAAACAAACCCATCGACGCCTTAAACAGAATTTCTTTCGTTGGTTGGTGACTAACCGCCCGCAGAACTTAATTACCGGGCCGATTATTTATTCGATGATTATTCCATTACTGGTGACGGATGTATTCGTCAGTTTTTACCAAATGACTTGCTTCCCCATTTACGGCATCAAAAAAGTGCGGCGCGCTGACTATATTATTTTTGATAGGCAACAGCTCCATTACTTGAATTTTATCGAAAAATTTCATTGCACATACTGCGCTTATGGCAGCGGCATGATTTCTTATGTGAGTGAAATTATCGCCCGTACCGAACAGTATTTTTGCCCCATCAAGCATGCCCGTAAAATACTAGGTACCCATAAACGTTATGCACAATTTTTAGAGTATGGCGTTGCAGAAAATTACCAAACCAAGCTGGAAGCCTACCGTCGCGCCTTAGGTAAAGACTAAGCCTTATTTAGTCAGACGCATAAACAGCTTAGGCAACTGTTCAGGCAGCTTGGCAATATGATCAATCACCGTGTAATGGCTACCGAAAATATCCGCCACATAGTCATCGGCATTCGGGTCTAGGTTAATGCAGTAGGTATAAATACCCTTCTGGTCAAGCTCGCGCACCGCAATACGCGCATCTTCAATTAACAAGCGCTCATCTTTGCTATCAATGTCTGAAGGTTCACCATCCGTCAAAATAAGCAGTAACTTTTTATCCGCCGTTTGATGCTGAAGATAATGTCCAGCATGGCGCATGGCAGCGCCCATACGTGTCGAGTATGCCGCATCCATGGCGGCTAAGCGCCCTTTTACATCCTCATTCCATTGTTCTTTAAAGCCTTTAATGTGCAAATAGCGCACTTCATGGCGAGTATTTGAATGAAAGCCACTAATGGCTAATGGATCACCCATCTCGTCAATCGCCCATGCCAGCAAAGACACGGCCTCTTGGCTTAATTCCAATTTAGTTTGCGTGCAACCGTTAGGCACATCGGCGAGCGATGCCGATAAATCCAACAATACAGAGACCGCCACGCTGCGTCCATCATGCTTGTGACTCATGTTGATGCGCGCATCAGGCGTGCTACCACTTTTTAAATCAATCAGTGAACGCAGCGCAATATCTAAATCGAGCTCAGCGCCCTCTTCTTGATAACGAATCCGCACTTTATGCTGCGGTTTGAGCAGGTCGATGATACGTTTTAGCTGCTTAGCCAGCGCGCTATGTTTCTCTAATAAGGCGTCAATAAAGGCCACACTGCCCTGCGGATGCAAATTCTCATAGACACTGACCCAATCAGGCCGATAGTGCTGACTGCTATAGTCCCATTCAGGGTAAAGTCGTGGTGGCAATAAAGTGTCCGCGTGCTCGTTGTGTTTTGGTGGTGTAGGTCTACTGGTCGTTTCCTCTTCATCGCCTTCTTCAATAAAACGCCACATCAGACGATTATCATCACGATAGCTCACCTCAACATCCTCGAACCAAATATTTGCGCTCTG
>CAILFU010000094.1 GCA_903833595.1 uncultured Pseudomonadota bacterium | reverse complement strand
CCATTGATCAGCCTGTTGCGCACCAAATGTGACGGCTACAGCGCTAACGCCAGCATTTTTCGCCATTTGCAAATCATAACTAGTATCACCTATCATGAGTGTGCGCTCAGGCAATACCACTAAATCTTCCATTAACTCATCTAGCATTTGCGGATGCGGCTTTGAAAAACATTCATCAATCGTGCGTGTCGCATGAAAATAATGTGTCAAAGTACAATGTTCTAATGCCAAATTAAGCCCACGCCGTCCTTTGCCAGTAGCTACTGCCAGCTTAAAACCACGCTTATTCAGCGCCTTAATTAAATCAACCGCCCCAGCAAACAAGGCTATTTCACGCTCACCTGCATAATAATTGGTGGTGTATTGTGCAGCAAGTGCTTGCGCCTTATCTGCAGCAATGTCGCCATATAATGCATGGATAGCCTCGCGTAGTCCGAGCCCGATAATACTCGTCGCCGCCTTTGCTGGTAGCGCAGGCAATCCCACCTGTGCCGCCGCATTCAGTAGTGCATCGGTAATCATACCGGCAGAATCTGCTAAAGTACCATCCCAATCCCATACGATTAAATCAAATTGCTTTTGCATGCATTACAACACTTTCTCTAGCTTTTAGATTCTAATTTTAGTAAAAATTTGTTTAATTCCGCCGGCATAGGGGCGGCTAATTCAAGTTTATCATTAGTCAATGGGTGCCGAATCTTAGTGACCGATGAATGTAAAAACATACGTTTTAAGCCATGTTTAATCAAGGCTTTGTTAACGGTGAAGTCGCCATATTTATCATCGCCCACAATGGCAAATCCTAAATGTGCTAACTGAACACGCAATTGATGGGTGCGCCCTGTGACAAGTTGCGCCTCAAGTAAACTAAACTGACCTAATACTGGATGGCTAAAATTTTTGAGCAACTTAAACAAAGTTTCAGAAGTTTGACGCTCATTATATTTATCTTTTGAAACATCAGTCACCACATTGACGCGTCGCTCACCATTGGGCAAAAGGTATTTCTGTAAATCCAACACCACACGTTTTTTTTGTTCCAACCACTCACCTTGCACCAACATCAAATAACGTTTATCCGTTTGATTGTTGCGAATTGCTTCATGCAAAGCCACTAATGCGCTACGTTTTTTAGCTAGCATCAGTACCCCTGAAGTTTCGCGATCTAATCTGTGCACTAATTCCAAAAACTTAGCCTTAGGTCGCTCTAAACGCATCTGTTCAATCACGCCACGGCTAATGCCACTACCCCCATGCACTGCAAAACCTGCAGGCTTATCAATGACCAGCATCGCATCATCTTCAAAAATGATGCTGTTTTCAAATTTAGAGATTGCTGGCGCACTTTGCTCAGGTTTGTCGGTAATTGTTGAACGGGTTGGTGGTATTCTTACCACATCGCCCAAGCTTAAACGAAAGTCTGCATCAATACGCTTCTTATTAACACGCACTTCACCACTGCGCAAAATTCGATAAACATGACTTTTCGGCACCCCTTTAAGGGTTTTTGTCAGAAAGTTATCAACACGTTGACCTTCACTTGCTTCGTCCACCGTTAAAAAAGCGGCTGCCAATTCACTCACTTGAGTTGCACTATGATGCTGATTTTGTGTGGTTATATTGTTCATACTTTGCTTAAATGTTTGATGTAGCCTATACTTACGTGATTATCAATTAAGTTAAATATTAATTGATGTAGAGAATGCACTTAACTACCTAATAATAGCGCTGTATCAGCATGCAACTATAGGTAAATACAGTGGAAACATATACTTGGTTAACGCCGCTCGCCATATTATAAAGTAGCAGCAAGTAAAATTAGCGCTCAAGCCGCCGCAGACAAACAAACATAAAGCGCGACTTAAAGTGATCGTCAAATTTAGCGTATTGCTGAATTAGCATTTACTGAAGATAGAATTTTAACGAATTTAAGCTAAAACTGGCATAAATTTAAATAATTAGTTTAATTTAACGAACAATAAACTGGTTTCAACTTGATTTTTATCAATTGAAACAATTAATTAAAAGACGACACTAACGCTGCTGGTTACAATTACAACCAAGCATACTTACGTTGTTGTTTAAGAGAGTTTTTAAGAACAAAGCGATTTTCGCCACATGTTTTTAATTAAAAATCGTTAGATTTCACACTTGCGCACATTTTGCGCCTTCAGTATCTTGGCCAACATATTTGGCACTTTCACCTTAATCCGCCTTCAACATCAATCGCTTATAGTAAGCATTGAGTCTGCTACCTGAGCCTAACAGGAGCAAACAATGAAACGCATGTTATTTAATGCAACGCAATCTGAAGAATTACGCGTTGCGATTGTAGATGGTCAAAAACTCATCGATTTAGATATTGAACACGCTGGCAAAGAACAGCGCAAAAGCAATATTTACAAAGGTGTTATTACACGTATCGAACCTTCACTAGAAGCGGCATTTGTCGACTATGGTATGGATAGGCACGGGTTCTTACCCTTCAAAGAGGTGGCACGTAGCTACTACAAAGAAGGTGCCGATAGCAAATCCCGCATTCAAGACGCCTTAAAAGAAGGCCAGGAAATCATCGTCCAAGTAGACAAGGATGAGCGCGGAAATAAAGGCGCCGCCCTCACTACCTTTATCTCATTAGCAGGTCGTTATTTAGTTTTAATGCCAAACAACCCACGTGGGGGTGGTGTATCTCGTCGTATTGAAGGCGAAGATCGCGATGAATTACGTGATGTATTAGCTCAACTACAAGTACCAAAAGGCATGAGTATTATCGCCCGTACTGCTGGGATTGGCCGTAACGCTGAAGAATTACAGTGGGATTTAAACTATCTAACGCAATTATGGACAGCGATTGATGGTGCTTCTGCTATGCAAAATGGCGCGTACTTAATTTATCAAGAAGGCAGCTTGGTGATTCGTGCAATTCGCGATTACTTTAGTGCCGATATTGGTGAAATCTTAATTGATACACCGGATATCCATGAACAGGCTTTACAGTTCATGAGCCATGTTATGCCAGGTAATGTATCTCGCGTTAAATTGTATCAAGATGAAATTCCACTATTTACACGCTTTCAAATTGAGCATCAGATTGAATCTGCATTCTCACGTGAAGTTCGCCTACCTTCTGGTGGCGCCATTGTTATTGACCATACTGAGGCATTAGTTTCAGTTGATGTAAACTCAGGGCGCGCAACACGTGGTAGCGATATTGAGCACACAGCGTTCAATACCAACATGGAAGCCGCTGAAGAAGTTGCGCGCCAACTACGTCTTCGCGATTTAGGTGGCTTAGTCGTTATTGACTTTATTGACATGGAAAGTCAACGCAATCAACGTGAGGTAGAAAATGCACTACGCGATGCTTTACATCATGACCGCGCACGTGTGCAAACTGGCAAGATTTCACGTTTTGGCTTATTAGAGTTATCACGCCAACGTTTACGTCCTAGCTTAGGTGAAACCAACCACATCCCATGCCCACGTTGCAATGGCACAGGACATATTCGTGGCATTGAATCTACCGCCCTACACATTTTACGCATTACACAAGAAGACGCGATGAAAGACAATAGCGCGATTATTCAAGTGCAATTACCTGTTGAAGTAGCGACTTTCCTATTAAATGAAAAGCGTGCTGATATCCATGCGATTGAACAACGGATGAATGTAGAAGTGGTGTTGATTCCAAACATCCACCTTGAAACACCTAACTACAATATCGTGCGTGTTAAACATGACGACGTCACTGAAGAAACAAGCCGCGCAAGCTACAAATTAGTAGAATTGCCATCAGAAACTTCTTATATCCCAAACGCGGAAGAAACTGCAAAAGAAGTAAGGCCTGTAGCTGCAGTAAAAGGTATTACGCCTGCAGCACCCGCACCTATTGTTGATGAAAAAACTACAACTGCGCCGGTCTTGTCATTCATGGCGCGCATTAAAAACTTTTTTGGCGCTTCAACTGTGACTGAAAAACAAAAAGCAGACGCTGAGAAAATTGAGGAATCTAACCGAGATAGAAACCGCAATAATCGTAACCGCAATAATCGTAACCGTAATGAGCGTAATAAAAATGCGCCACTAGATCGGCCAAATCGCAACAATGAGGCTAAACCTCAAGAGGCTAAAACGCAAGATCAGCGCCAACAAAAACCTCAGCAAGCGCGTAATGACAAACCGCGTAACAATAATCAGCAAGCTAATCCTAACCAGATAGCCACAAGCGCTGAAATTCCTGCTATTGAAACAGGTGTTGAGCAAACGACAGAGCGCAGCAGTAGCAGTCGTCGTAATCGCAACAATCGCCGTGGCCGCCGTGATCGTGTTGAAAATACTGCAGCGGATACTGGTCGTGCGTTTGTTCCAAATGAAGAAATTACGACTAATCAACCGAATGTAACTATTGAAACTGCTTCAACGCCTGTGAGCACTGAACCAAAACAGCCACAAACTACAGCGCCAGTATCTACAACCGTTGAAAGTGTTATCGAGACTAATGCTAGCGAAGCGCCAAAAGCAAAAACCGATAGAAGACAAAGGCCTGCCAAACCCTCTACAGAGACTGCAGATAAAGCCAATGTAAGTGCTAACGTTGTCGCGCAACCAGCGTCAAGCCCAACGATTGAAGCGAGTGCTGAGGTAGCCGTTGTCAAAACTGACAACAAACGCCCTGCCCGCCCACGCAAAGCAAAAGCGGCAGCTAAGCCTGTTGATTTAGCCGCAGCAGGGTTGCAACTGGTAGAAACGAAAGCCGATACGCCTAAAGTTGTTGCGCCAGTAGCTGCTGCAAAACCACGTGCGCCACGTAAAGTCGCTGCATGGCAAAAAGAGTCTAAAACTCAAGAAGCTGCAGAACCTATGGTGATGGTAGAAACACAAAATAAATAACTTTTGCTTTATTTAAAGCGCTTGTCATACTAAGCTAGCATTCAGCTACTTTCATGGAATTTCCTGCTAATACAGGCTATTCCATGATGTTATGACGGCCAGCAGACTTTAGTGGTGCTTATCAGTTTTAATGGTTAAAATACTTTCCAATCGAAACATCACCACGATTTAATACGATTTAATTAAAGGTTTTTATCATGGCAACACGTCACGTTCATTTACTTATTTTAGGCTCAGGCCCTGCAGGTTACTCAGCAGCAGTATATGCGGCCCGCGCCAACCTCAATCCAGTACTCATTACTGGCATCGCTCAAGGTGGGCAGTTGATGACCACTACTGAGGTCGACAATTGGCCTGCAGATGCAGACGGCGTGCAAGGCCCTGAACTCATGGCGCGCTTTCAAAAACATGCCGAACGCTTTAATACAGAAATGATTTTTGATCACATCCACACCACGCATTTGGCCGAAAAGCCTATACGCTTAGTGGGTGACAGTGGTGAATATACCTGTGACGCACTGATTATTGCCACCGGTGCTTCAGCGAAGTATTTAGGTCTGCCCAGTGAAGAGAAGTTTAGTGGAAAAGGTGTTTCAGCCTGTGCCACTTGTGATGGATTCTTTTACCGTAACCAAGAAGTGGCTGTCATCGGTGGTGGTAACACCGCAGTTGAAGAAGCCCTATATTTATCTAACATTGCCAGCAAAGTCACCTTGGTGCATCGACGTGATAAATTTAAAGCAGAAGCTATTTTGGTTGATAAACTGCATGAACGTGTTAAAGAGGGGAAAATTGTCTTAGAGACGTTTCAAACCCTAGACGAAGTGCTGGGTGATGACAGTGGCGTTACCGGTATGCGTCTTAAAAACGTCAATGATGGTAGTACTAAAGATATTGCATTGATGGGCGTATTCATTGCCATTGGTCACCAACCCAATACTGATATTTTTGCGGGTCAGTTGGACATGGAAGGTGGCTATATTGTCACGCAAATGGGCCGTGGCGGAAACGCAACAGCCACCAGTGTGCCTGGTGTATTTGCCGCCGGTGACGTACAAGACCATATTTATCGCCAAGCGGTCACAAGTGCAGGCACAGGTTGTATGGCAGCGTTAGATGCAGAACGCTATTTAGGCAAATAAATGTAGAGAGGGTCTATGTCCGCCATGGTAATGGTCATGTAACCAGAACTTCACCGACAGAGACTATTCCTACACCAACCAAACGGCAGGCAAGCATTTTGGCTAACTCAGACGAAAATATAGACGGTTTATTTTCACAAGCGGTTAAAGACGTACGACCGCTAAGCCCAGATGACCGTGCTATTCACCCCGTTAAAAAACCCAAGCCTATCCCTAAGCAATTTCTTCGCGATGAGCAGCAAGCCTTAGTCGATTCATTATCAGACCATTACATTCCCGCCTACGAGCTAGAAACAGGTGAAGAATTACTCTATTTACGTGAGGGTCACTCCCCTGACATTTTAAGTAAATTGCGTCGTGGTAAATGGGTGGTACAAGCAAACATAGACCTGCACGGCCTCATCAGTGACGAAGCAAGGCTATATGTATCAACGTTCATTAGTGACTGTAAAAAGCGTGGCATACGCTGCATACGCATCGTCCACGGTAAAGGCTTAGGCTCACGCAACCGTGAACCCATACTCAAACACAAGCTACGCGGCTGGTTGATGCAAAAAGATGAAGTGATCGCCTACGCTGAAGCTAAAAAACAAGATGGTGGCAGTGGTGCTGTCATCGTGTTGTTAAAAGCCTGAGCGATATTACAAACCCAAGTCACTCAAGCTTGCATAATCATCTGGTCTACGACCGAGTGGCCAAAAAAACTTACGCTCAGATTCAAGAATGGGTAAATCGTTAATACTGGCGTAGCGTAAGGCCATCAAACCATAGTCATCAAATTGCCAATTTTCATTACCGTATGAACGAAACCAATGGCCTGTATCGTCATGCCACTCATAGGCAAAGCGTACCGCAATTCGGTTGCCGTCAAATGCCCACAATTCCTTATTCAATCTGTAATCCAGCTCCTTGGCCCACTTCCTTGTTAAAAACTCCACAATTTCAGCACGTCCTCGAGGAAATTCGGCACGGTTACGCCACTGCGAATCTGGTGTATAGACCATCGATACACGTTGCGGATCACGACTATTCCAACCATCTTCTGCCATGCGTATTTTTTGTATGGCGGTCTCTCTAGAAAAAGGAGGCACTGGCGGACGAATTTCTGTATCAGTTGTCATAAAGGTTCCTTTCCTATCTCAATTATCTACTCACCCAAAAAACCACCACTCTGATGCGACCACAGACTCGCATATAAACCTTTGTTAGCCAGCAACTTCTTGTGGCTACCCTCTTCAACGATATTACCCTGATCTAACACAATCAATCTATCCATCGCCGCAATCGTAGATAAACGATGAGCAATGGCCACCACCGTTTTACCCTGCATTAAAGTGTATAAACTTGCTTGTATCGCTTGCTCAACTTCAGAGTCTAAGGCACTGGTCGCTTCATCTAAGAGCAATATGGGCGCATCTTTTAACATCACCCGGGCAATGGCAATGCGTTGACGCTGCCCGCCTGACAGTTTCACGCCACGCTCGCCCACATGTGCATCATAGCCCGTACGGCCTTTGGCATCTGCTAAACGTAAAATAAACTCATGCGCCTCGGCCCGTTTAGCCGCGTCTATCATTTGGGCTTCTGTGGCTTGTGGCCGGCCATATAAAATATTGTCACGGACACTGCGATGTAACAGTGACGTGTCTTGCGTGACCATGCCAATTTGACTACGCAAGCTGTTTTGCGTAACGTGTGTAATCGCTTGCCCATCTATCAGCACACGGCCTTGTTCAACATCATAAAAGCGCAGTAATAAATTTACAATGGTTGATTTTCCGGCACCTGAGCGACCAACCAACCCTACTTTTTCGCCCGCTTTGATATTTAAATTAAGTCCCTGTAATACCGGGTTTTGCATCCCATAGGCAAATGAAACCTGCTCAAACTCAATACAACCAGCAGTGACCACAAGCGCTTGAGCACCTAGCTTATCGCTAATTTGGTGGGCAATTGACAAGGTGTTGACGCCATCTTTTGCAGTACCAATCTGCTCGTATAAACTGGTCATTTCCCACATCACCCAGTGCGAAATACCATTGAGACGTAGCGCCATTGCAGTGACCGCAGCCACACCGCCGACACTCACCTGTCCTTTAGTCCACAAATACAAAGCTACGCCAGAAGTCGCGATAATCAGCAACATATTCAGCACGTGGTTCATCAGCTCAACCCCTGACACATAACGCATTTGGGCATGCACGGTGGCTAAAAAATCACGCATAGCAGATTTTGCATAGCTAGCCTCACGTCCAGCGTGTGAGAACAGTTTAACGGTACTAATATTGGTGTAGGCATCACTGATTCGGCCTGTCATCAGTGAGCGTGCATCCGCCTGCTTTTGCGACACCTTGGCTAAACGGGGCACAAAGTAACTTAAAGAAGCAATATAACAAATGACCCACACTAAAAATGGCCAAATCACCGTGCCATTAAAATGACCGACTACCGCGACCATGGTGACGAAATAAATCACCACGAAGACCATAATATCCGCTACGATAAACCATACATCACGCACCGCCAAAGCGGTCTGCATTACTTTAGCCGCCACGCGACCCGCAAATTCATCCTGATAGAAACTCATACTTTGACTCAGCATCAGTCGATGAAAATTCCAACGTAAACGCATCGGGAAGTTACCCGCCAAGGTTTGATGTTTAATCAAGGTTTGCATAGCAATCAATAATGGGCTTAACGATAATAAGATTACCAAGAGTAGCAAATGATGCTTCTCAGTCGTCCACAGCAACGCGGGAGAGGTTTTACTTAACCAATCGACGACCTTACCCATGGCGGCAAATAATAAGGCTTCAAATCCACCAATGAATGCGGTGAATAAGGTCATGACTAAAATGAATAGACGTGAACCGCCGGTACAAGCCCATAGAAATGGCCACAGCGCATTGGGCGGCGTGTCTATTTCTTTATCAGGAAATGGATTTAATAGATTTTCAAACCAAGAGAGCATCGTGTGACTTTAATATAGGGTTGTATGCTCACTTGATGAAAGCACAATCATTAACAATAGACTGAGGAAGTTAGAGAATGTTAACTTGTCTGAATCAAGCAAACGGCCTCAGCGGCGATACCTTCACCCCTGCCGGTAAATCCGAGTTTTTCAGTGGTCGTTGCTTTCACGTTCACCGCATCGATACTCACCTGGCAGTCTTGGGCAATATGACTACGCATTTGCTGTGTATAGGGGGACAATTTTGGCAACTCACACATGACGGTGCTATCGATGTTCGTAATTGCGTAGCCCTTAGCTTGTAATAAGCTAACCACATGACGCAGCAACTGGCGCGAATCAATACCTTGATAGCGACTATCGCTCGGGGGGAAATGCTGACCAATATCGCCTAGTGCAGCCGCACCTAATAATGCATCGCAAATCGCATGTAATAACACATCCGCATCTGAGTGCCCGTCTAACCCTTTTTCAAAAGGGATGTCCACGCCACCCATTACACATTTACGTCCAGCGACTAATGGGTGAACATCAAAGCCATGGCCGATTCGTATTGTCATCATTTTACCCAATTCGTTTTATAGTGAGTTTGTGTTCAAGAGGGCAGAGAGCACGGCTAAATCTTGCGGATACGTCACTTTAAGGTTACGCAATTCACCGGTGACCAGTTTAGGCTTTAACCCTAAGGCTTCAATCGCTTCAGCTTCGTCTGTGGCCGATCCGTTGAACGTCGTCAGTGCTTTTTTAAGCGTCGCATACCTAAACATTTGCGGCGTTTGCGCCTGCCATAAATCGGTACGCGGTAAAGTCTCAGCCACCCGTTGCTCATTGTCTGCACGCTTTAAGGTGTCGGCTAAAGGTAGGGCCAATAAACCGCCCACAGCATCATGTTCTAGCGTACTTAACAGTTGATTCAATAATAAATTACTTAAACCAGGTCTTGCCGCATCATGCACTAAAATCCAGTCTTCTGCCTCCACTTGCGCTTCAATGGCATGTAAACCATTGAGCACGGTCGCCGAGCGTGTATCACCACCACAATAGTGCACCTGCGCCTTGCTACTTAAATTCAGGTAAGTACTACGCCAATGCGCGTCACCTTCGCTTAACACAATATGAATGTTATTGATTTTGGTCGCTTGATCAAACACCTTAATCACATGCTGAATCAGCGACTTGCCGTTTAAGCTCAAATATTGTTTAGGGGCCTCTGCCCCCATGCGACTGCCGCTGCCGGCCGCGGGAATAATGACATGAAAACGCGTCATATTAGACTTGATCTTTGTAATACATGGTCAAATTTTAACATAGGCTGCCACTTACTTAAGTGCATATATCGCCGGTAGATTACGCCACCAACCATAGGCATCCATCCCACAACCAAACACATAGCGATTAGGCACTTCAAGGCCCACAAAATCCGCCGCCATCGGCTTGCTATGATCCAACAGCTTTTCCACCAATACTGCCGATAACACTGCTTTAGCGCCCAATGCCAGACACTTTTCTTTAATGGCGAATAAGGTAATACCTTCATCGAGAATATCGTCTAACAACAACACCGTGCGGTCAGTTAAATCTAACTTGGGCGAAGCCTGCCAAGTCAGCGTCTTACCCACCGTGTTATGTTGATAGCGACTGGCATGTACGTAATCCACTTGCAGCGGGAAATTTAATCGCGCCAACAATTGCCCAGCAAACACCAGCCCACCGCTCATCACACAAATCACCACCGGGCAGGTATCCGCTAAGGCTAATGTCACCTCTTGACTTAAACGCTCAATGGCAGCCTTCACCACCAGTGAAGAATGAATCAGTTCGGCTTGATTGAGTAACTCTTGTGGCGATTGGGCTTGCATGGGTATGATTTATTAATGCGTTAGTGCATTATATACTTTTGTCGAGATTTATTATCTCAACCAAAGCGAGTAGCTCATATAGCATAGACATAAACCTCATTAAGCGATTATGCAGCACTTAAAAAGGTGACTCTTTTGCCTGCCTGAACTGATGGGGTGGCCTTCACCAACCCAATTGCTTGAAGGCGCTTCACATCCGCGTACACTCGGCTATAGGGACGATTCATATCACGTGCTACCTGATAGATATTCTTCGATGAACGGCTGCAGATATCCACATACGTTGCCTTTAATTGTTTGCTCATTGGT
>CAILFU010000093.1 GCA_903833595.1 uncultured Pseudomonadota bacterium | reverse complement strand
ATTGCGATAGTCTTGAATGCTTTCGAGGTCACTCATCTAGATAGCCTTTATTCTGTAAATCACTGTCAAATTATTATTTATTTTAACACGCGATTTAATAATTAACTGTATTAGTATATGAACAAACCAAAGCCTACAATCGTTAGGCGCCCTATCAGGCAAGGTTAATTTATATCAATTAAAGACGAACTTAAATTTAGTAGCCCATACAATGACCATAAACCTGAATCTTTATACGACTTCACACTGCCACTTATGTGAGCAGGCTGAATCTCTTCTAGCCGCACTCGCTAATGATTTTGATTTGCAGTGGTCAACTATTGAAATAGCAGATGATGCTAGCTTACTCAACCTTTATGAAATAAAAATACCTGTATTAAAAAGATTGGATAATAACCATGAAATTTGCTGGCCATTTACACTAAATGAAATCATGCAATTCATTAAGTAAATTAGCGTCAGGCAATAAAAAAGCCAGCATATAGCTGACTTTTTTATTAGATATAATTAAATCAATTAATCTGCAACAATAACTTCAGCGCCTGTATCAGGACGATCAACCAACTCAACTAAAGCCATAGGTGCATTATCACCATTACGGAAACCACACTTCAATACGCGTAGATAACCGCCATTACGTGTAAGGTAACGTGGGCCAAGCTCGCCAAATAGTTTACCCACAATGTCACGATCACGTAAGCGACTGAACGCTAAACGACGATTTGCCAAAGTTGGCGTTTTACCTAATGTAATTAAAGGCTCTGCAAACTTGCGCAACTCTTTTGCTTTTGGCAAAGTAGTTTTAATGACTTCGTGACGTAACAATGAAGCTGTCATGTTACGGAACATCGCTGCACGATGGCTGCTAGTACGATTTAATTTACGATTGCTATTACCGTGACGCATAGTAATTCCTTAAAGTTTCTATTTTAAGCTTAATGAATTAAGCTTTTTCAAGACCAACAGGTGGCCAGTTTTCTAATTTCATGCCCAAAGTTAGGCCACGAGTAGCGAGTACATCTTTAATTTCATTCAGTGATTTACGGCCAAGATTAGGGGCTTTTAATAGCTCATTCTCAGTACGTTGGATCAAATCACCAATGTAAAATATATTTTCGGCTTTCAAGCAATTTGCTGAACGCACTGTTAACTCTAAATCATCCACTGGACGCAGTAACACTGGATCAACTTGCGGTGCTGATTTAACTTCAACTTCGCTTGGTGCACCTTCAAGGTCAGCAAATACTGATAGCTGACCCATTAAGATGCGTGCTGCATCACGGATTGCTTGTTCTGGCTCAATAACACCATTCGTTTCAACATCCATGACTAATTTATCTAAGTCAGTGCGTTGCTCTACACGAGCACTTTCAACTTGATAGCTCACTTTATTAATAGGACTAAATGAAGCATCCACCATAATAAAACCAAGTACACGATCTTCTTCATTTGACTTTTGGCGTGCTGGAACTGGTTGGTAACCACGACCCATTGCAACTTTAACTTCTAAGTTAAGTTTTCCACCTTTTGTAAGGTGAGCAATCACATGGTCAGGATTTACAATTTCAGCATCATGGCCTGTTTCAAAATCACCGGCAGTAACAACACCTTCAGTAGATTTATTCAAGATCAAAATAGTTTCTGATTTTGTATTTAACTTAAGCGCTACGCCCTTAAGATTAAGTAAAATATCCACTACATCTTCTTGAACACCATCAATTGTTGAGTATTCATGTACTACACCATCAATTTTAACTTCCGTGATTGCGAAGCCTGGAATTGAAGACAATAAAACACGACGTAACGCATTACCAAGTGTGTAGCCAAAACCACGCTCCATTGGCTCTAATGTTACACGAGCACGCAATGGGGATAAAACTTCAACGTCTACAACACGTGGTTTCAAGTATTCGGTAGGACTGTTTTGCATAGTTATACCTTTTAATTTTAAGAATTAAACACTACTAGTTATTAATAACTAGTAGTGGAATTATTCTTGCGAGTAATATCAATCACTCACTTATTTAAATGTTTTTAAAACTTAATTATTTTGAGTAAAGCTCAACTACCAATGATTCATTGATTGTTGGTGGCAATTCATCACGCTGCGGTTTAGCTTTGAATGTACCAGTTAATGCTTTTACATCAACCTCAATCCAAGCTGGGAAACCACGTTGCTCAGCAGCAGCAAGTGCGCCTTTAATACGTAATTGTGTTTTAGACGCTTCAGCAACACTCACTACATCACCCGCTTTAACTTGGTATGAAGGAATATTTACACGTCTGCCATTTACTAAAATACTATTGTGACGAACAATTTGGCGCGCTTCAGTACGTGAACCACCAAGACCCATTCTGTAAGTAACGTTATCTAAACGGCACTCTAGAAGTTGTAACAAGTTCTCACCTGTAATGCCTTTTTTACGATCAGCTTCAGCGTAGTAGCTACGGAATTGAGCTTCAAGAACGCCGTAGATACGACGAACTTTTTGTTTCTCACGCAACTGCACACCATAGTCTGATAGACGTTGGTTGCGACGTTGACCGTGCTGACCAGGTGGAAAGTTACGTTTTTCAATTGCACATTTGTCTGTAAAGCACTTTTCAGCTTTTAAAAAAAGCTTTTCGCCTTCACGACGACATTGACGACACTTAGGGTCTAAATTTCTAGCCAAGGTATTCTCCTGTTATTTCTACTAAAGTGAGCAAATAGCTCAGCTTAAATGCGGCGTTTTTTAGGTGGACGGCAGCCATTGTGTGGCACTGGCGTCACATCGGTAATGCTGGTGATTTTAAAACCAGCTGCATTAAGCGCGCGCACTGCAGATTCACGACCTGGGCCCGGGCCTTTAATACGCACTTCTAAATTCTTCACACCGTTTTCTTGTGCTGATTTACCAGCAACTTCAGCGGCTACCTGCGCTGCAAATGGCGTACTTTTACGTGAGCCTTTAAAACCTTGGCCACCAGAAGTTGCCCATGACAACGCATTACCTTGACGGTCTGTAATGGTGATGATGGTATTGTTAAAAGATGCATGCACGTGAGCAATGCCCTCTGCAATATTCTTTTTAACTTTTTTTCTTACGCGTACATTAGCTTTTGCCATGTTGCACTTTCCTTACCAATAAATCGTACTAGAATTTGTAAAACTAAAAACCTTAAAGTCTATAGTCTAGGTTACTTAGATTGCTTAATTGCTTTAACTGGACCCTTGCGAGTACGTGCGTTTGTTTTAGTACGTTGTCCACGCACTGGCAAACCACGACGGTGACGAACACCGCGATAGCAATTTAAATCCATCAAGCGCTTGATATTCATTGAAACTTCACGGCGTAAATCGCCTTCAACTTTTTCTTTAGCGACTTCATCACGCAGCTTATCTACATCTGCGTCATTTAAATCTTTCATTTTTGCAGAAGGCAAAACACCAGCTGCAGCACATATTTTTTGTGCTGTGTTACGTCCAATACCAAAAATTGCTGTTAATGCAATCTCGGCGTGCTTGTTATTTGGGATATTTACCCCTGCTATACGTGCCATACCTACTCCAAAATTTAGGTTTACCTAAAAATCTGTCCGCTTTAAAAAGCCGAGGATTCTAACAGCAAAACCAATTTTTATCAATTAGCTTATCTTCTGATCACCTTAAAATGTGTGACCATCTCAATTAGAGTTAACTAAATAACCTCTAATTTGGTTAATTTAAAATCAATTAACCTTGGCGTTGTTTGTGACGTGGATCTGTACAAATAATACGTACAACGCCACGACGACGTACAACTTTACAATGACGACATAATGCTTTTACTGATGCACGAACTCTCATTTATAACTCCATTACTTCTTAAACTACAGTTTCTTAAATTGCTACTTATAAAAACTATTTCGCGTTTTGCGCATTACCTTTAAAGTTAGCCTTTTTTAGCAAGCCCTCATATTGATTTGACATCAAATGTGATTGAACTTGCGTCATAAAATCCATCGTCACAACAACGATAATTAATAATGATGTACCGCCAAAGTAAAACGGCGTATTAAATTTCAAAATCAAAAACTCTGGCAACAAACATACCAAGGTAATGTAAGCAGCCCCAACCATTGTTAAGCGACCCATAATACGATCAATATATTTTGCAGTTTGCTCACCTGGACGTATCCCAGGAACAAACGCACCACTTTTCTTCAAGTTATCCGCCGTGTCTTTTGGATTAAACTGCAACGCAGTATAAAAAAAGCAAAAGAATACAATCGCAGATGCAAAAAACAAGATGTAAATTGGCTGACCTGGCGATAGTGCCGCGGCCACATCTTTGAGCCAATACATACTTTCTTTACTTCCAAACCAGCCAGCCATTGTCGCTGGGAACAAAATAATACTTGATGCAAATATTGGAGGAATTACACCAGCCATATTTAACTTCAACGGCAAATGAGTAGTTTGTCCACCATATACCTTATTACCTACTTGGCGTTTGGCGTAGTTAACAGTAATCTTCCGCTGTCCACGCTCAACAAAAACAACCAATGCAGTCACTAATACAGTTGCTGCTAACAAGAAAAAAGCTAGTGGCACACTAAAAGCACCGGTATTCACCATTTCTGCGGTCGATCCTAACGCACGCGGTAAGCCAGCTACAATCCCGGCGAAAATGATGATTGATATCCCATTTCCAATGCCACGCTCTGTAATTTGCTCGCCTAACCACATTAAAAACATAGTGCCACTCACAAGCGTAATCACTGCTGTAAGTCTAAAAGCCATACCTGGGTCCAACACAAGGCCTTGTTGCGACTCAAGTGCAATTGCAATACCTAAAGCTTGAAACGTTGCTAATACAACCGTTCCATAACGGGTATATTTCGTAATCGTTCTTCTGCCAGCTTCACCTTCTTTTTTTAATTGCTCCATCTTTGGCGACACAGTTGCCATCAACTGCATAATAATCGATGAAGAAATATAGGGCATAATTCCTAAGGCAAATACGGTAAACCTTTTAAGTGCACCACCCGAAAACATGTTAAACATGCCAAGGATCCCGCCACTTTGTGATTCAAATAATTTTGCCAATACATCTGGATCAATACCAGGTACTGGAATATGTGAACCCAAACGATAAACAACTAGCGCACCTAAAACAAAAAACAGGCGGCTTTTAAGTTCGCCCATTTTTGATGCTGTTTTTAATAAACCTTCTTGTGCCAAAATATACTCTTAAGCTGCTTCTAAAATCTTACCGCCAGCCGCTTCAACTGCAGCGCGAGCGCCTTTAGTTAATAGTAGACCTTGAATATTAAATTTAGCAGTCACATCACCTGACAAGAAAATCTTAGCGTTTCTAACGGTACCAGAAACGATATTCGCTGCTTTTAACGCTAACAAGTCAATGACTTCATTAGGAATTAAAGACAACTCACTTGTACGCACGTGTGCAGTTTTTGCTTTTGTCATTGACTTAAAGCCACGTTTAGGCAAACGGCGTTGAATTGGCATTTGACCGCCTTCAAAACCTACCTTATGAAAACCACCTGTACGTGATTTTTGACCTTTATGGCCGCGACCAGACGTTTTACCGAAACCAGAACCAATACCACGACCTACGCGGCGACGTTCTTTTTTAGCGCCTTCTGCAGGCTTAATTGTATTTAACTGCATTATCCCTCTACCTTTACCAGATAGTTAACAGCATTTAGCATGCCGCGAATTGCTGGTGTATCTTGCAATTCAACTGTATGACGTATACGGCGTAAACCTAAACCTCTGACAGTCGCTTTATGCGCTTCAATACGACCAATAGTACTTTTAACTAGTGTCACTTTAATAGTCGACACATCTTTTTTTGCTTTAGCCATGATTAGCCTCTAATTTCTTCAACAGATTTACCGCGCTTAGCTGCGATTTCTGCTGGTGTATTCATTGATTCTAAGCCATTTAATGTTGCACGAACTAAGTTGTATGGGTTAGTAGAACCAATACATTTTGCAACAACGTTTGTCACACCCATCACTTCAAAAATTGCGCGCATTGCGCCACCAGCGATAATGCCGGTACCTTCTGAAGCTGGTTGAATAAACACTTTAGCAGCGCCATGTACACCAGTTACTGCATGATGCAACGTACCGTTTGTTAAATTAATTTTTAACATCCCGCGACGCGCCTCATCCATAGCTTTTTGTACAGCTACCGGCACTTCACGCGCCTTACCCTTACCCATGCCAACAGCGCCATCGCCATCGCCAACTACTGTAAGAGCTGCAAAACTCATAATACGACCACCTTTAACCGTTTTACTTACACGATTAACTGCAATCATTTTTTCGCGCAAACCATCAGTCTGCTGCTGTTGCTGTTCCATTTCTCTCGCCATCATTAACCTCTTAAGCAATCAGACCAATTAGAAGGACAAGCCGTTTTCACGTGCGGCATCAGCCAACGCTTTAATACGACCATGATATTTATAACCTGAGCGATCAAAAGCAACGGTTGTAACACCGGCTTTCTTAGCTTTTTGTGCAATTAACTTACCAATTAAAGCCGCAGCTTCAATATTGCCACCATTTTTCAGATTTTTACGAACGTCGGCCTCTACCGTTGAAGCACTAGCAATTACTTTATCACCAGTTTCAGCAATAATTTGTGCATAAATGTGCGTATTAGTACGATGCACACTTAGACGAGTAACTTTTAGCTCTGCAATTTTGGCACGGGTTTTACGTGCACGACGCAAGCGATTATTTACGTTGTTCATTTTTTAAGCCTTATTTCTTTTTGGTTTCTTTAATTGCAACAACTTCATCTGCATAACGAACACCCTTGCCTTTATATGGCTCTGGTGAACGGTAAGCACGAATCTGTGCAGCAACCTGGCCAATCACTTGCTTGTCAACACCGGTCAGTAAAATTTCTGTTGGTGTTGCAGTAGTCACAGTCACGCCAGCAGGCATCTTGTGATTGATTGGATGTGAATAACCTAACTCTAGGTTTAATATCGCACCTTGTGCAGCAGCTTTGTAACCAACGCCAACGAGCGTTAATTTACGCGTAAAACCTTGAGACACGCCATGCACCATATTTGCAACTAAAGCACGTAAAGTACCAGACATTGCACGTGAATGACGCGCATCGCTAGATGCTTCAAATGTAATAGTCTCGCCTTCACGCTTAAGTACTACTGCGCTTGTTAACGGGTGTGACAGCTTACCTAAAGGACCGCTGATATTAATTGAATCAGCACTTAATACCACTTCAACTTTAGCTGGAATAGCTACTGGATTTTTAGCAACACGTGACATTTGCTTCTCCTTAAGCCACTACGCAGAGCACTTCACCACCGATACCGGCAGCTTGCGCTTTACGATCTGTCATTACACCCTTAGATGTAGACATAATAGTCACACCAAGGCCATTCATTACCTTAGGAATCTCTTGAGATCCCTTATAAACGCGCAAACCAGGTTTACTTACTCGCTGTATACGCTCAATAACAGGGCGGCCAGCATAGTATTTCAAACTAATTGTTAAAGTAGCTTTGCTACCTTCAGTTTGCACTGCAAAATCTTCTACATAACCTTCTTCTTTAAGCACGCTAGCAATAGCAGTCTTAACATTAGAAGATGGCATAGTAACAACCGACTTATTGACCATCTGCGCATTACGAATGCGGGTCAACATATCAGCAATTGGATCACTCATACTCATAGCTATTTTACCCCTATTACCAGCTGGCTTTGGTGACGCCTGGTACGAAGCCAGCCATCATCAAATCGCGCAATTTACTACGCCCAATACCGAATTTACTAAACACACCACGTGGGCGACCAGTTAAAGCACAACGATTACGAAGACGTACTGGGCTTGAGTTGCGTGGCAACGCTTGGAACTTCATGCGCGCTTCAAGACGACTTTCAGCCGTAGCATTTACATCATTCATTGCTGCTTCTAATGCAGCACGTTTTACAGCGAATTTACTTACAGTTGCGCGACGTTTGATTTCGCGTTCTGTCATACAGGTTTTAGCCATGACTTAACCTCTGAAAGGAAAACTAAATGCAGCAAGCAAAGCTTTTGCCTCTTCATCCGTTTTCGCAGTAGTTGTAATTGTGATATTCATTCCGCGAATTGCATCAATCTTGTCGTACTCAATTTCAGGGAAAATAATTTGTTCTTTAACGCCCATGTTGTAGTTACCACGGCCATCAAATGATTTCGCAGAGATACCGCGGAAGTCACGAATACGTGGTATTGCAACAGTTACCAAACGATCTAAGAATTCGTACATACGCTCACGACGCAAAGTAACTTTGCAACCGACAGGATAATCATCACGAATTTTAAATGCAGCAACTGATTTCTTAGCTTTAGTAACAATTGCTTTTTGACCAGCAATTTTTTCCATATCGCCAACAGCATGTTCCATCACTTTTTTATCTGCAACCGCTTCACCAACACCCATATTAAGTGTGATTTTATCAATGCGTGGCACTTGCATTACTGAAGTGTAACCAAATTGCTCAGTCATAGCCTTAACAACTGAGTCTTTATAAAAGTCTTTTAAACGCGCCATAATTATTCCTATGCGTCCACTGCTTCACCATTAGATTTGAATACGCGAATTTTGCGACCATCATCTAATGTTTTGAAGCCTACGCGATCACCTTTTTGGGTCGCGCTGTTAAATAAAGCAACATTTGAAATGTCTAATGGCATTTCTTTAGCAATGATGCCGCCAGCGATACCTTTCATCGGATTAGCTTTTGCATGTTTCTTAACTAAGTTAAGACCCTCTACAACAACATGACCTGAATCAAGAATGCTCAACACTGCACCTTGCTTACCTTTGTCTTTACCGGTATTTAGGATGACTAAATCACCCTTGCGAATTTTGTTCATGTGAGCTCCTACAACACTTCTGGTGCTAATGAAACGATTTTCATGAATTTTTCAGTACGCAATTCACGTGTTACTGGCCCAAATATGCGGGTACCAATCGGTTCAAGTTTATTGTTTAACAGAACGGCAGCATTGCTATCGAACTTAACTAATGAGCCGTCTGGACGACGAACACCTTTAGCAGTACGAACAACAACGGCACTATATACTTCGCCTTTTTTTACGCGACCACGTGGGGCAGCATCTTTGATGCTCACCTTAATGATGTCGCCTATACCGGCGTAACGACGCTTAGAACCACCTAACACTTTGATGCATTGCACAGAGCGCGCACCAGTGTTGTCGGCAACTTCTAGCCGAGATTGCATTTGAATCATGAGATAAACTCCAACTTAATCCGTTAAAACCAACACCAGCCATTTTTAACTATAAATATAAACTTACAGTTAACACGGCCGATAGACCCGGTCAGTATTGGGGTGAGAGCTTATGACTTAAAATAATACTAAGTATTAAATTTAAGTCGCTCACCTAAATAGCCAAACATTATAACTTGCCAAACATTATTACGCAATTATTATTGCTAATAATCGCGTAATTCCTAGAACTTAAGCTGCTTTTACAACCCAAGATTTAGTTTTAGATAGTGGACGACTTTCAGTAATCGTCACTAAATCACCCTCTTTACAACTATTAGTTTCATCATGTGCATGAAACTTTTTAGATTGGCGAATTACCTTGCCAATTAGTGGATGTTTAACTTTACGCTCAACCAACACCGTAACAGTCTTGTCCATCTTATCGCTTGTTACGCGGCCAGTTAGGCTACGTACTACTTTTGTAGTTTCAGTCATCATTACGCCTGTTTCGCTTTCTCAGCTAATACAAGCTTCACACGCGCTACATCTTTGCGTACTTTACCTAGCTGATCTACTTTAGATAATTGTTGAGTCGCTACTTGCATACGTAGTGAGAACTGCGCACGGCGCAACTCAATTAACTCTGCATTTAGTTCTTCAACGCTTTTTGCTCTTAAATCGGTTGCTTTCATTTCTAGCTCCCTATCTGACGTGTCATGAATGTCGTTTCAATTGGCAACTTAGCAGCAGCCAAACGGAACGCTTCACGCGCAAGCTCTTCACTTACGCCGTCCATTTCATATAACATTTTACCTGGCTGGATTTGTGCAACGTAAAACTCAGTACTGCCTTTACCGTTACCCATACGAACTTCAGCTGGTTTTTTAGAAATTGGTTGATCTGGGAATATACGAATCCATACACGACCACCACGTTTAATATGACGCGTCATTACACGGCGAGCCGCTTCAATTTGACGTGCAGTTAAACGACCGCGACCTATGGCTTTTAATCCAAAATCACCAAAACTTACTTTATTACCCGTAGTTGCAATGCCTTTATTACGGCCTTTTTGCATCTTACGATATTTTTGTCTAGACGGTTGTAGCATCTTTAGCCCTCGGCTTTCTTACTTTTTTCTCTGGCTCAACAACTGGTGCAGCAGTAGCGCCAATTGGAGTTGGGGTGTTACCCGCGAAAATTTCACCTTTAAATACCCAAACTTTGATACCGATAATACCGTAGGTTGTTAAGGCCTCAGCAACACCGTAATCAATGTCTGCACGTAATGTATGTAATGGCACTCTGCCTTCACGATACCATTCAGTACGCGCGATTTCGATACCATTCAAACGACCTGAACTCATGATTTTGATACCTTGAGCACCCAAACGCATTGCATTTTGCATAGCGCGTTTCATGGCACGGCGGAACATCACACGTTTTTCAAGTTGTTGTGCAATCGATTGTGCAATCAAAGTTGCATCAACTTCAGGCTTACGCACTTCTTCAATATTAAGGTGAACAGGCACGCCCATTAAACCTTGTAAAGTAGCGCGTAATGACTCAATGTCTTCGCCTTTTTTACCGATTACCACACCAGGACGAGCACTGTAGATTGTGATTTTTGCATTCTTTGCAGGACGCTCAATCAAAATACGGCTTACCGCTGCACTGGCTAATTTTTTATTTAAAAACTCACGCACTTTAATGTCGCCTTGCAACATTGCCGGGAAGTTTTTACTATTGGCATACCAACGTGAGGACCAGTTTTTTTGGACGCTCAGACGGAAACCAATTGGATGAATTTTCTGACCCATGATTATCCCTTAGTTACCGACAGTCACATGAATGTGACAGGTTGGTTTAGTAATACGACCAGCACGACCTTTTGCGCGTGGACGGATACGTTTAAGCACAATACCTTTATCAACATAAATTGAAGTAACCTTCAACTCGTCAATATCAGCGCCATTGTTATGTTCAGCATTAGCAATTGCAGATTCAACTACTTTCTTAATAATCTCAGCACCTTTTTTAGGTGTGAAATTTAAGATGTTAAGCGCGTGATCTACTTTCTTGCCACGAACAAGGTCTGCCACCAATCTAGCTTTTTGCGGAGAGAGATGAACACCTTTTAATATTGCAGATACTTGCATCATCAGCTCCTATTTCTTAGCTTTTTTGTCGGCTGCATGACCTTTGAATGTACGTGTTAACGCAAATTCACCGAGCTTGTGACCTACCATGTTTTCAGAAATCAACACTGGAATGTGTTGCTTACCATTATGAATTGCAATAGTAAGACCAATAAAATCTGGGAAAATTGTAGAACGACGTGACCAAGTCTTAATTGGTTTACGATCGCGTGTTGCAGCTGCAACTTCTACTTTTTTAGCCAAATGACCATCAATAAATGGACCTTTTTTAAGTGAACGTGCCATATGATTACCTTACGCCTCTCGGACGACGACTAATACGCATATTATCTGTACGTTTGCTACTACGCGTACGATAACCTTTAGTTTTAACACCCCATGGGCTAACTGGATTCATACCAGCAGCTGTTTTACCTTCACCACCACCGTGCGGGTGATCAACTGGGTTCATCACCACACCGCGAACGGTTGGGCGAACACCACGCCAGCGCATTGCACCAGCTTTACCAATTGAACGTAGTGAATGCTCTTCATTACCCACTTCACCTAAAGTTGCCATGCAATCAACGTGAACGCGGCGAACTTCACCTGAACGTAAACGCAATTGAGCATAAGCACCTTCACGCGCTAGCAATTGCACTGACGTGCCTGCTGAACGAGCAATTTGTGCACCTTTACCAGGTTGCAACTCGATACAATGAATTGTGCTACCCACTGGGATATTACGTAGCGGCATTGCATTACCTACTTTAATAGGCGCTTCTGAACCACTAATTAATTGCATACCAGCTGTTACGCCACGCGGAGCAATAATGTAACGGCGCTCACCATCCGCATAACAAAGCAAAGCAATGTGCGCAGTGCGATTTGGATCATATTCAATATGCTCCACTTTCGCTGGAATACCATCTTTATTGCGACGGAAGTCGATTAAACGATAATGCTGTTTATGACCACCACCTTGGTGACGGGTTGTAATATGACCGTTATTATTACGGCCAGCGTGTTTACTTTGACTTTCCAACAGCGGTGCGTGTGGTTTACCTTTGTAAAGGTCAGGTGTTACCACCTTAACTACACCACGACGACCCGGGGACGTTGGCTTGACTTTAACTAATGCCATCTCATCTCTCCTTATTCGGCCGCTGCGAAGTTAATTTCTTGACCTGGCTTCAAGCTAACATAAGCTTTTTTCCAGTCTTTACGCTTGCCCATACCCTTGCCAGCGCGCTTTGTTTTGCCTTCAACGTTAATCGTAGCAACTTTTTCAACCTCAACTTTGAAAACAAGTTCAACGGCAGCCTTGATTTCTAGTTTAGTTGCATCAGTACGCACTCTGAAAGCGATTTGTTGATGTTTATCAGCAATGTAAGTAGCTTTCTCAGTAATCTGAGGCGCTAAAATTACTTGTAATAAACGATCTTGAGTTTTAGTAATAGCGGTCATCATGCTAGCATCTCCTCAAGTTTCTTCACGGCAGCAACAGTTGCTACCACATTTGGGAAACGCACCAAGCTGACTGGGTCTGCAAATTGCGCTTCAACCACCATCACGTTAATGAGGTTGCGTGAAGATAAATATAAATTCTCATCGAAGCCATCTGTTAGCACTAAAACGCCACCTTCATAACCTAGATTTTTAATTTTCTCTGCGAAAGCTTTAGTTTTAGGTGTTGCTACCACAAACTCTTCAACCACATTTAAGCGCTCTTGACGAACTAGCTCAGATAAAATCGTTTGCATACCAGCACGGTAAGCCTTACGGTTGATTTTATGGCTAAAATTCTCAAGCGGTGAGCTTGGGAATGCGCGACCGCCTCCACGCCAGATTGGGCTAGACGTCATACCAGCACGTGCATTGCCTGTTCCTTTTTGTGCGTAAGGTTTATGCGTAGTATGCGCAACATTGCCACGGCCTTTTTGCGCACGAGTTGCTGTACGGGCATTCGCCATATAAGCAACTACAACTTGATGCACTAAAGCTTCGTTAAATTCGCGACCAAAAGTATCATCAGATACAGTTACGCCTTTTTTAACCGCTTTGCCATTTTTGTCTTGTAATTTTAATTCCATTATTTCATCCCCTTCTGAAGCTTAGCTTTAATAGCTGGACGTACTACAACGTCACCGCCTTTAGAACCAGGGATAGCACCTTTAATCAATAATAGGTTACGCTCAACATCAACACGTACTATTTCTAGATTTTGTGTAGTGACTTTAGTAGCGCCCAAATGACCAGGCATACGCTTACCAGGGAATACTCGACCTGGATCTTGCGCCATACCAATAGAACCAGGTACGTTATGTGATTTAGAGTTACCGTGAGATGCGCGGTTAGACTTAAAGTGATGACGCTTAATTGCGCCAGCAAAGCCTTTACCTAAAGAAATACCCGTAACATCAACTATTTGACCTACTTGGAAAATATCAACAGTGATATTTGCACCAGCAGTGTAATTAGCTAACACTTCATTAGTCACTGGGAATTCATGTATACCGGCACCAGCAGCTGAACCTGACTTGGCATAGTGCCCTGTCAAAGCGCTGTTAATGCGGCTAGCACGACGTGTGCCGTAAGCAACTTGAAGGCCTGTATAGCCATCGCTTGCGACTGTCTTGATCTGTGTCACGCGGTTAGGTACAACTTCCAACACGGTTACTGGGATGCTTGCGCCATCATCAGTAAACACGCGGGTCATACCCACTTTGCGACCAATAAGCCCTAAGCTCATGATCGTATCCTTATTATTTAGTTAAAAAGCCGATTACAATTGACCGACTTCTGTGAAAGAGCGCGGATTATACCGAACTCCAGATTTCTTTACAAGTAGTGCTTTGCAACTTGTTAAAACAAAAAAACTACAGCTTAATTTCTACATCAACGCCTGCTGGCAAATCTAGCTTCATTAATGCATCTACTGTTTTGTCTGTTGGATCAACAATATCCATCAAACGTTGATGCGTACGAATCTCGAATTGATCGCGTGAAGTTTTATTCACGTGTGGTGAACGTAAAATATCAAAACGTTCAATACGCGTTGGTAATGGCACTGGGCCTTTTACCACTGCGCCAGTACGTTTGGCAGTTTCTACGATTTCCTGAGCTGATTGATCAATCAAGCGATAATCAAATGCTTTAAGACGAATGCGAATTTTTTGTGTTGACATTTTTTACTGCCTTTCATATTTACTGCTTTTCAAAGAGCGAAACGGCAGAGTTCACCCTGCCGTTTAATGAGATTACAACTACTATTCAATAATCTTAGCGACTACACCAGCACCCACAGTACGGCCACCTTCACGAATCGCAAAGCGTAAACCATCTTCCATCGCGATTGGTGCGATTAAAGTGACTGTGATTGATACGTTATCACCTGGCATCACCATTTCTGTACCTGCTGGCAATTCTACT
>CAILFU010000092.1 GCA_903833595.1 uncultured Pseudomonadota bacterium | reverse complement strand
TAGAAGATTGTCTTTTCTGTAATACCCAACTAGACGATAGCGGACGCATCATTGATGAAAACGCATTGGCCTATGTAATTCGTGATGGGTACCCTGTAACGCAATATCATTCATTGTTTATACCAAAGCGCCATGTTGCAGATTACTTCGGACTCACTCAAGCGGAAATCAATGCAATTAATCAACTTATGAAAAAGCAGAAGAAATTATTAGACGAAACTGATGCAACCATTAATGGTTACAACGTTGGTATGAACTGTGGTGAATCAGCCGGGCAAACAGTCTTTCACTGTCACATGCATTTGATACCTCGGCGTAAAGGCGATGTAGAAAACCCCAGAGGTGGTGTACGCCATGTAATTACTGGTAAAGGCTACTATTAGTATAACTGTCTCAAAGCAGACGTTGAATTTAGTGGCTACCGACCCTAAGCGGACGGTCAATTAAGACCGCTCTTGCACTGCTAAGGACTTGCAGCACAGACTATCTAGAACCTAGAGAGTGTTCTGAATTTTACCCTTTGCTTCTTTAGCTTCTCTATCTCTTATGGCATGCATATTTTCACGCCATTCTGATAATGCCTCATCATCAAGTTCAAGCTGTATGGCCAAGGCTTCTAGCGTACTAAGTTTATTGTTTGCATGCTGGTTAATATGGATTCTGCTTAATAGACTTTCAGACCCTTCCTCGGTTAATTGCTTTGCTTTCAATAAATACTCTTCGGAAGCCGGTTTAATTTTCATTACAACTCCTATAATTCAAATTGTGCTTGAAGGAATGTCACTCTATCCTATATAAAAGTATAAGTATTGATTTATATCAACTAAATACTAATTAACTTTCTAAGTTTTCATTATTGCTAAATGTATCATTCTTATTAAATGAATGTCTCTTATTGACCTATGCACTCATACACCTTCTGGAAGTGCTTATCTATAAGCGATCTGTGGCAATAAGTGAATTTATAGCCATAATTTTGAAGGTAAACTCAAACTGTAAGCAGAATGACTTAATTGTGTGGTATCAATGTCTGGTATTTATTCTAAAATAGAAAATTCATCTTACTTATGCACTTAAAATATATGTTACTCATCCTACTTATGCTGATGTCTCGCAATGGTGTAGCTCATGAGCAGGAAAATTGCGCCACAACAATCAACGAGCTAAAAGTTATGGTTAATGATCAGACTTTTCCTCTGATATGGAAAGAGACTACGATGAATGATGACAAGCCATTAATAATGTCAATACTTGAAATTAATGGTAATCTTTTCCTTGAATTTACTAAAACTAGAGATGGCCTTTGGGCTGAGAGTGCTAGTATTATTTGCACGGCAGGCAATAATCTTGAAGCCAATTTTACTAAAGAGCAGATTCACACGGGACCTGCAGCTAACAGGATTTTGCGTTATGCTTTAGGTAGAGGTGGAAAATTCACACTGACTAAGCTAGGGGCAGAACAGTTGCGTATAGCATCAAATGGCTGGAGCGGAAAATTTTCACCTTCAGAAAAATAGTTTTGCAACTTATTTAAACTCGTTAAGCAGTCTGTGAAGATAAGTGAAGTAAAACTTCCGCAAAGCAGACATTGAATTTAGTGGCTAGCGACCCTAAGCAGACACTCGTCTATTAAGCCACTGGCAAATACAACATGACCTTAGTGCCTTTACCGTATTCGCTATCAATCATAATAGAGCCACCATGTTGTTCGATAATGCTCTTAATAATCG
>CAILFU010000091.1 GCA_903833595.1 uncultured Pseudomonadota bacterium | reverse complement strand
GGTGGCATGTATTGATTAAATCTTAATTCCGAGCTTGGTAATTATTGAATCTTTTTTATAATAAATTCTAATAGCAAGCAACAGTACTAATATGCTTGCATATAGTAATGGTTCACGAATATCTTTTTTAACGAGCCACCAAAAATGCACTACCCCCAATATCGCGATTAAATACACAAGCTGATGTAGTTGCTTCCAGCGTTCACCTAAACGACGCACCATGGCTTTGTTTGACGTTATCGCGAGAGGAATTGTCAAGATGAATGCGAAAAATCCTAAGAGTATGCGTGGGTGTTTAATAATATCCTTGCTGATATCAGCCCATACAAAAGAAAAATCTAGCCATAAATAGATCGTGATGTGTAAGCAAGCGTAAAAAAACATGAATAAGCCTAGCATGCGCCTCAACTGGAGCTGCCAAACACGATTAGTAATAAGCCTAATGGGCGTTAAAGATAAGGTGATCAATAAGATCAATAATGCCCAAAAGCCAGTAGAACGCTCAATAAACTCAATGGGGTTGGCCGATAAATTATCATGAACGCCTAACCATATAAGGCGTATAAGGGGGAAAGAAGCTAATAAGAAGGCTAAGGTCTTAATCCATGACATTTGCTTCTTACTAGGCGTTCTTTTGATAAAGCTGAAAAAATCCACTGTCATGGCAAGATTTCTCTTAGAAATTCTTACGTAGGTCTAGTCCAGCGTACATCTGCCCCACTTGATCCGCATAGCCATTAAACATTTGTGTTTTAATACGCCCTGCAAATAATCCACTACCTATTCTCCGCTCAGAAGATTGCGTCCAACGCGGATGTTCTACGTTAGGATTTACGTTGGCATAAAACCCATATTCACTAGGTGCAACTTTCATCCAGCTTGAGATAGGCATCTTTTCGGTAAATCGAATTTTTACGATAGATTTCGCACCTTTAAAACCGTACTTCCAAGGCGTCACCAAGCGCATAGGCGCGCCATTTTGATTGGGTAGCTGTTCACCGTATAATCCAACCGCCATAATAGTAAGAGGATTCATAGCTTCGTCCATGCGTAAGCCTTCAGTATATGGCCAATCAAGTACTTGAATATTTTGCCCAGGCATTTGTTGTTTGTCAGCAAGTGAAATAAATTCCACATACTTTGCATTGGCATTTGGCTCAGCCCACTTAATGAGCTGCGCTAGCGGCAAGCCTATCCATGGAATCACCATAGACCAACCTTCAACACAGCGCATGCGGTAGATCCGCTCTTCGAGTGGCGCTAGCTTGTAGATGTCTTCAATGCTAATGGTTTTGTTTCTTTTAACTTCGCCTTCAATGCTGACTGTCCAAGGTGATGGTTTGAATAATTTCGAATTAATTGCGGGCTCGTTCTTATCTGTCCCAAACTCATAGTAATTATTGTAGGTCGTGACATCTTCATAAGATGTAAGCTTTTCACCCGCCCCATAAGTCGTTTTGGCATAGCCGGCGATTTTTTGGTGCGGGTTAAGCTTTATTATTGCCGGCGTACTTGAGCGCCCTGACCCGTCCGTAGTGTTAGGCGCTAATGCGGCAGCTTTAATGGGGTTGTTTAATAGGACGGCTGTGCTTGCAATTAAGCCTAGGCCAGCTTTTTTAATGAAGTCTCGGCGATTATCAAATACCGCTTTGGGCGTTATTTCAGAAGAGATAATGTCGGATTTGGTTTGGATAATCATAGCTGTCCTCGATGGGAAGTCAGGGGTAGATAGCCCTACTGCCTATTAGTCGAACTTAAAGTTAATTACTTACTCGGGTTTAATAAGTCTTTAATCTTATTTAAAATAAACCTTGTGTTTCTTGAGTAATTTCTTCATCTAAGGCTTTATCGTTAGTAGCTTTAGCGATAGATTTTGCATTTTCAATCAACGCCTTAGCTGCTGGAATATCGCCTGTAGCCACTTTAACTTTAGCTAAAATATAGCTGGCTTGTGCTTCAAAGTATGCGCCACCCTGTTCTTTTGCAAATTTAATAATTTTATTGAGCGTTTTTTCAGCATTTGCATAATTTTTAACAATTGCATAATAACGCCCTAACTCAATGCTAGAGTGCGCATACTGATCTAAAGTTCCCACTGTGTCATGAAGTAGATAGGCTTTAATTTGAAACTCAAGTGCTAAATCATCTTGATTCATATTGTGGTAAGTTAAAGCGATTTTTTCACAACTCTCACCCCGTTCATTATCATTAGCCGCCAGTTTACGCCCTAGCAAGTAGGCATCTACAGCTTGTGTTAGCTGTTTATCATTAACATAAACATCGCCAATGGCGTTATATGCAAGACGTTCAAACGCCTTATTATTAGCTAATTGTGCATTTGAAATAGTTTGCTGGTAGCTGTTAATGGCCATTTCAGACTGTTTAAGTGATTTGTAAGTGTTTCCAATAAGCAATGTTGCGATTGTTTTGTCGAAAGCCTCTGTGGAGTTCAAATTAGCGGATTTAAATGCTGTTAGCGCCCCTTGAAAGTCATTATTCGCCATAAGTGCGCGACCTTGGCAAATAAGCGCATCTTTGTCATCTTTATGGCTACTTAATATATTATTGGCTTGTGCTAGAGCGCCCGTGATATCACCCTTCTCTAATGATTTATTGCACGAAATCATGACTGAATTATCTGCATAAACATTGTTTAAAAACATTGAGATAAGAATTAAACCTAATGTAATACGTAATTTCATATTTAGTCTCTTATTTTTTCTATTCTGTCAATTAGGCCAACAGCTCAAGCAACCCGGTTTCATCTAAGATAGTTAAGCCAAGTTCTTGAGCTTTATCCAACTTACTTCCGGCATCGCTACCAGCAATAATGTAATCAGTTTTCTTAGACACGCTACCACTTACTTTGCCCCCTGCCGCTTCGACGCGCTCTTTTGCATCATCGCGTGACAAGTTAGGCAATGTGCCAGTGAGTACGAAAGTTTTACCTACAAGCTTGCCTGTTGCCTGTTGCTTGCCATCAGTTTCTGGCCAAGTAATGCCTGCTGCTAGCAGTTCTGCAATCACCGTTTGGTTATGTATCTCAGAAAAAAAGTTAGTAATTGATTCTGCAACCACCGGTCCAACGTCGTTCACTGTTAATAATTCATTTAAATTAGCCTGCATTAACATGGCTAAATTGCCAAAATGCTTGGCTAAATCTTTAGCGGTAGCTTCACCTACGTTACGCATCCCAAGGGCGTAGATAAAGCGTGCCAATGTCGTTGATTTTCTTTTATTTAGTGCATCCAGTATGTTTTGTGCTGATTTTGTTGCCATACGATCTAAATGACTTAAAGTACCTAAATCTAGCTTGTAGATATCCGCCAACGTATGCACTAGGTTAGCTTCAACCAGTTGATCTGCTAGCTTTTCGCCTAAGCCTTCAATATCCATGGCGCGACGTGAGGCAAAATGAGTAATAGCTTGCTTACGTTGCGCTGGGCAAAATATACCCCCAGTACAACGCGCTACGGCTTCGTCTGCCTGCTTTAAAATATGTGAGCCACATTCTGGACAGACAGTAGGCATGACAAAACGACGTGCGTTTGTCGGACGTCTTTCTATGAGTACGCTAACCACTTCAGGTATCACGTCCCCTGCCCTGCGCACACTGACAGTGTCACCCACATGAACATCTTTACGACGTACTTCATCTTCATTATGCAAAGTAGCATTCGTCACTGTTACACCGCCAACAAATACCGGCGCTAACCTTGCAACTGGCGTAATAGCGCCTGTACGCCCTACTTGTACGGTGATGTCTTCGACCAGGGTCAGCGCTTCTTGAGCAGGGAATTTATGAGCTATTGCCCAGCGTGGCGCGCGTGAAACGAAGCCTAATTCATTCTGCTGATTAAATTGATTCACTTTATAGACAACACCATCAATATCGAATGGCAATTTTTCACGTGCCCGACCAATGTGTTGGTAGTAATCCAGCAAGCCTGACAATCCCATGACAACATTGCGCTCTTTACTGACTGGAAAATGTAAGCTGGTAAGATAATCTATAGCCATGCTATGGCTATTAATGGCTGGAACGCCTTCAGCCGCACCTAATCCATAAGCAAAGAAGCTTAACGGACGTGTGGCTGTAATTTTTGCATCCAATTGACGTAAGCTACCAGCTGCAGCATTGCGTGGGTTAGCGAATTGTTTTTCACCTTTAGAGAATTGTGTTTGATTGAGTTTTTCAAAGTCTCGCTTAAACATGAGTACTTCACCACGCACTTCAAGCAGTTTGGGTGGATTGGGGTGATTTAAGCGCATAGGGATGGCGCGCAAAGTGCGTAAATTATGCGTAACATCTTCGCCCGTGTAGCCGTCGCCGCGGGTAGCCCCTTGGGTAAATAGGCCATATTCATAGGTTAAGGTAATGGCTAAGCCATCAAACTTCGGCTCAACTGCATACTCAATAGCGTCATAGCCCAATGCCTCACGAATGCGCTTATCAAACGCTACTAGCTCACTCTCTTCAAAAGCATTATTGAGCGATAGCATGGCTTGTCTATGAGTAATACTATTGAAAGCATTTGCCGCAGAACCGCTTACCCGTTGGGTGGGTGAATCTGGTGTAATGAGCTCAGGATGGTTTTTTTCTAACTCTTGTAACTCACGATAGTTTTTATCGTATTCGCTATCAGGGACTGAGGGTGAATCTAGTACGTAGTATTCATGATCATATCGTGCAAGCAACTGGCGTAGCTCGATGCATCGTAATGCGATATCACTTGTTTCTGACACATTTAATGGTACATCATTAAATGTTAGGCTTTGTTGCTCGGAATTACCCGTCATCTAAGAAAATAACCTGCGTGCGCTATCTGAGCCAGGCACAATGCCACGCATTAACATGGTTGCCTGGATAACTTTGAGTTGCTGCCGAATTTTTTCAATTTGCATGTCACCCAATACTTTATTGTTATCATCCACCAATACAGCATTGAGGCCGGTTTCCATTTGCCTAGCAACTTGCACCATATGATTAAATGCTTCAGCGCATTTTTTGACATGTGGAATGTCTAGTTGAAAGGTAATGCCTTTGACAACTGAATTTCTTAACATGTCTGGGCTAAATGAATAATCATCTCGATTAAACATGACAAATGATGGATTAGTCTGCAGGGTATCTGCATCATCAATGCATTTAAAATGACCTTCTGCACCAAGCACTAGGCCTTGCGCTTCTGCTAGCCCTCTTAATTTAGTGCCAGTAAATGGACCATTTTCACCATGTGCCAAATGAAACCCTATGGTTTTATCAACCTCTATACAAAATTCATCTAATGTATTTGCATTGGCAAACGCATCGCCCTTACCTTGCCATTCAATATTGCCATTAATGGCTAAGTTAAAGTTTTCTACAGTTAATTGAAAGCGATTTAAGGTGCCACGAGATATTGCGCCACCGCGATCAGCTAGTTGTATGCTGCAAGCAACTCTAGCTATTTGTCGATTCAGCGCTTCTGGGTTTGAAGTAAGCTCATCTAGCAAATGCCATTGCTTGTTGGCATCTTGTACATGCACAAATATGGGTTTATCAAAACCATTAAATAGTGTGCCTAGTGCATTATTAATCGTGCCGGCCGGCGTTGCTGTTGCTAGGTAGAGTAATGCGGTTAAATCCATTTGACCCTGCAGCATCAATGGCAAACTTACAGCAGTCTCAAACGCAGTCTCTATTGGATCTTGAGATGCTTTAAGCGTGTTAGCATTAATTGCCTCGGCGAGTGTTTCTTTAAAATCGTTAGGAGGTACAACGTTACTTATCTCTACATCTGTATCTATGTCGGCACTTTCGCTGGCATAGGGGGGCGATAACTCAATGCTTGCTTCTGGAGCATCTTCAATTGGCATTTCTTCCTGAAACGCTTCATCATGACTGTAATCTTCTGCGGCCCCTTGAGCATTGATCGTGGTTTGTATTGACGGCTCAGCAATTGAATCTCCCAGCACTTCGCTGTTGATAGAAAAGTGGTCGGTAGCATGAGGGTCTATAGCGGCCTGGAAATCAGCGGATTCTAATGGCGATTCATCTAGCAAGGCGTCTTTGTTTAATGGGGAGAAGTTGCTTTCTAATTGGCGATGGAATCGTCTTTCTTGCCACCAATTGATAATAAGCACAGCAACTATAATTAGCGCCCCAATGGCTATTAATGCTATTTGTAATTCACTCATTTAAGCTTAACTCTCATAATTTTGGCTTCTGGTAGATACTAGCGATTATGCTTTTACTTCATCCATCATGCGCACTGCGGCTTCCATATCCACATCTACAATACGTGAAACGCCCGACTCCTGCATAGTAACACCTATCAATTGCTGCGCCATTTCCATGGTTATTTTATTATGACTTACGTATAAAAACTGTGTTTTCTCAGACATTTTTTTCACCATGGCGCAAAATCGCTCTGTGTTACTGTCATCTAAGGGCGCATCTACTTCATCCATTAAGCAAAATGGTGCTGGATTAAGTCTAAATAAGGCAAATACGAGCGCCAAAGCGGTTAAGGCTTTTTCTCCACCAGACAATAGATGAATCGTACTATTTTTCTTACCGGGCGGTTGTGCAAATACTTGCATGCCTGTATCTAAAATTTCTTCACCAAGTAATTCTAGCCTTGCTTGTCCGCCACCAAAAAGCGTCATGAATAGCTCGTTAAAATGGCGATTAGCTTCGTCAAAAGTGGCTTGTAAGCGCCCTCTTGTTTCCTTATCTATCTTACGTATCGCTTCTTCAAGCGTGTCACTCGCTTCTTTTAAATCGGCAGATTGGCTATCTAGATACTGTTTGCGTGTTTGCTCGGTCTCCAGCTCTTGAATAGCCGCCAAATTGACTGCACCTAGCGTTTCTATATCAACGATCAGTTGATCCCGCTTACTTTCTAAATCAATCACTTTAAGCTTACGCTCAGACCCCTCTAAGGTTTCTAAATGTTGCGTCAGTTGCACTTCACTCAAACCAGAGGCCGTTAGCTCTGCCTGGCATTGTTCAAAATGTAAGCGTGCCTCTTGTTCAGCTAAACGACTCGCTTCTAATTTATCACGCAGAGGATGCAGCAATTGTTCATTTTGCATGCGCGTTCGCTCTTGCTGCTGTAATGCTAACTCAGCTTCACTCATATTGTTTCGAGCTAAAGCTAATGACTGTTCACGCGCCTGCTTGTTATTAAGCGCAGTCTCTAAATTAGTCTTTAAAGTCTCCATTTTGGTGGCAGCCAAGGTCGTATCTACATCATCGCTACGCAACTTAAGACTGGCGCTATCCTCAAGTAAATTATTAATTTTTATATTTAATTCATTGATTTTATTGTTATTTAATTTTATGTTAAAGCTCTTTTCTTGGTGTACGCGCTCCATGGCTTGCAACTGATTTCGCGCTTCATTGAAAACTAACTCAGCCTTTTGTTTAGCGACCTCCGCCACACGCATATCATCTTTTAATTGTGCTAAATTTTGAGAAATTTCTGCGACTAAGGTTTCTTTAAGCGTAATTTCATCATTAATTTTAAGCAACTTTTCATTCGCTAAAGCGTTATCTGCCTGCAATGTTTTTTGTCGCTGCAAAGTATTGTGTTGCGCTTGTTTAAGTTGCTGCAGGGCTAAGGTAAGCTGATGTGCTTGCTGGGTTGCGGTCTTGAGTTGTATGTTGTGCGTATGCTGCTCGGCTCTAAGGCCTTGCAAGTCAAGTTCTAATTGCGATACCTGTTGATGCGCTTCTGTTAAATTTAACTGTAAATCGGGCAATTGCTTTTGTAAGCTATCCAACTGCACTTGCCTTTCTAACACGCCATGCAATAGGGACTGTGCTGCAAAATACGTGACGCTGTGCTTGGTGTAAATATCACCTTGTTTATTGACCAAATACTCACCCTTATTAAGCTTTTGGCTTGCAGCAATAGCCTCTACGCCATCTTCAAGTAGATAGGCGCCTGCCAGCCAATCTTGAAGCACAGCTTGTTGCTTAGGGTCTATTTTTTCAAGTAGTGAATATAAGGCAGTTTTAGACCCTGAATCATGTACATCCTTTAAAGCAACTGAGTCTAGCGCAAGTGTTAATGCGCCAGGCGGCCTGCCGTTGGCTTTAAGTTCATGAAGGGTAATAGCATTCAATCGCGCCCCTAAAGCGGCCTCTAAAGCTGATTCCCAGCCTTTTTTAATGCTTAATGACTGCCAAATTCTGACACCATTTTCTAGACCGATCTCTTTTAACCAAGCCGTTAAGGCTGTTTCGTTATTACCATTTTTCATGGTTTGCTGAATTTTTTCCAACGAGCTAATTTCAGCTTCTAGTACATTTAATTCACGCTGCCTAGCCAAATATAGGTCTCTATTGGTTTTAAGTGCATGAATTAGTGATTGTTCTTTTTGCAATTTTTCAGCCGCATGCGTTTCTAAATCAGCAATCTGCGCTTCAATTGCCACTAACTGCGCTTGCTTTTCTTCAAGCGCATCATCAGGTGTTGATTGAGTGCTGCTTAAGCTTTGCTGTAAGCGCTGTAGATGTTCATTGGTTTCAGTAGCCGTGCGCGTAATATGTCCAATATTCGCTTGCTCTAAGCGTAAACGTTGTTCCGCATTCAGTAGTATAGATTGACTCGTATTAAATGCAGCAAGCGCGCTTTGAAACTGCTGAGATAATAGCGGGATAGCCTCCCTAGCCACTTTATTAGCCTCTTCAGAGGCAGTAAAATCCGTGTTTGCAACTTGCAACTCAGCTTGGGCGGCTAATAAAGCCTTTTCAAAATCACTACGCTGGAGTGTGTTTTTATCTAGCTGTGCAAGGAGTTGCTGTAACTGAAGTTGCATACGCTCGCGTGCTTCCGAGGTGTTTTTAACTTGGTTCTCAAGATTAGAAACTTCTGCATTAGCCTCGTAATAGCCTGCCTGTGCTAGGTTTACCGTTTCCGTGGCGGTAAAATTCTGTTGGCGAGCAAGCTCTAAGGCACTCTCATTGCTACGTAAATTAGCCATTTGTGCTTCAAGTTCATTGACTAATTTTTCAACTTGGCGCTGCGCCCTCTCCCAATAGGCGCTGGCATCACGTTTCTTTAGCAGCCACACTTGGCCTTTAGTGATGTTAAGGATTGTTTGCAGTCCATGATATTGCTCTGCGACCACCGCTTGAGATTGTAAGCGCGCGATTTGTTTATCTAATTCGCGCAGAATATCATCTACTCTGGTTAAATTTTCTCGCGTATCACGTAAGCGCAACTCAGTTTCACGTCGACGTTCTTTGTATTTACTAATCCCAGCGGCTTCTTCAAGAAAAATACGGAGTTCTTCGGGCTTCGCTTCGACAATGCGATTAATAGTGTTTTGGCCGATGATGGCGTAGGCGCG
>CAILFU010000090.1 GCA_903833595.1 uncultured Pseudomonadota bacterium | reverse complement strand
CAGCTTGCTAATCAACGCTTTGGGCTGCCAAATTAAATATAGCGTAAGCAATATCATCCATACCAGCCAAGCCGTCCACAAATTATGTGACATAAAATGTGCCCCTCGCATCATTTGCCCCCAGCCCATCGCAAATCCTAATAATAAACCGACGACTAATCCAATGTTTGCATACTTTGGCAAAGTCTCTCTAAATGCAAAATATAAAGCCATTAATGCAAAACCAGCACTTGCATGGCCGCCAGGGAAGCAATGCCCTGGTTTAATCCCTGCTGGCAAACTTCCAAAAAGTGGGATTAAAGGCTGAGTCCCGCCATAGTCAAGCAAGTTCCACGGACAATCATGAATACTTAGATGCTTTAATATTGAAATGGCGGCGGTAGAAATGGCCATCGCCACAAACAACCACAAAAACTGCTGCTGATAAGTGTAAGACCAGTGGCTTTTAGTTTGATGGCGCTTCATTGAAGCGCCTATTTTTAAACCATACATCCATAAGCCTAACGCCATTAGAGTTACCACAATCACCAAATCTTTTAAGCCTTGATGCATCACATTCTCAAGAAAACCATCCTGTTTTAATGGAAACACTAGCGCATGTGCATCATAGAAGGGCTGAATTAACGAGGTGTCTAAGTCTGTATGAGGATAGACAAAAGCCAATAACAACCCTAGCACTAAGGGCAAGACTAAATGTAACAGCCAAAACGTCCGATTGAATTTGAGAAGCACTACATCCACTACAAATACAATATGATAGGAAATACGGTAAAAGCCAGGACCAGTATAATCCACTCCATATTCCAGCGCTGTAGATGCCCAGTAAAATGAAGAAATAAAGCGACAATAGCGGCGAAGTAATAAACAGCATAAATAATTAAAGTCATAAACCACCCCTTTTATACTCTTGATTAACGCCGTTAATTATAGCAAAAATCACAAATACCGCCTGTGGTTAATCATCCTTATTTGCACTGTTAATATTGACTTCTCACTCATAAGCACTTGCTTTTACTACCGTTTTAGCGTAATTTTCGTCTATTGCTAGGGGTCTATTCAACTTAAGATTTTTTAAGAATAGTGAGAAACACCCTTTGAACCTGACGCGGGTTATGCCGCCGTAGGAAAGCATGCAATGTATCCCCGCTAAACCTAGCTGTGTATGCATCTGATGCTTTTCTATGTTAAACAAATAATAGGAATGCACCATGAACGCCACAGATAAAGACCTGCAAAAAAACCTCGCCAAATTTCATGGCGAAACTGCTGAGATTGATCCAGCCACAAAACTTTCTTTTGCCAATTCGCGCAAAGTCTACATCCAAGGTTCTCGCCCAGATATTCAAGTACCCTTTCGCGAGATTAGTCTAAGCGATACACCGTCAATGTTTGGTGCAGAAAAAAATCCTCCTGTCATGGTTTATGACACTAGCGGCCCTTACACTGATCCTGCGATTCATATTGACATTCGCAGTGGCTTGCCAGCACTGCGCGCCAAATGGATAGAAGAGCGCGACGATACAGAACAACTAGACGGCCCAAGTTCAGCATTTGGTCAAGAACGTAAAACTGACCCTGAACTTGCGGAAATGCGTTTTAATTTACTACGCCTACCACGCCGTGCAAAAAAAGGGATGAACGTTAGCCAAATGCACTACGCGCGCAAAGGCATCATCACCCCTGAAATGGAATACATCGCAATTCGCGAAAATCAACGCCGTGAAAATATGAGTGAGCTGCTACAAACACAGCATAAAGGCCACGATTTTGGCGCAAGCATCCCTAAAGTGATTACCCCTGAATTTGTGCGTAGCGAAGTTGCCCTTGGTCGCGCCATTATTCCTGTCAACATTAATCACCCAGAAATCGAGCCGATGATTATTGGTCGTAATTTCTTAGTAAAAATCAACGCCAACATTGGCAACTCTGCTTTAGGATCATCTATTTCTGAAGAAGTTGAAAAAATGGTTTGGGGTACGCGTTGGGGTGGCGATACGGTGATGGACTTATCTACCGGTAAAAACATTCATGAAACTCGCGAGTGGATTATCCGCAACTCACCTGTGCCTATTGGCACGGTACCAATTTACCAAGCGCTAGAAAAAGTAAACGGCAAAGCAGAGGATTTAACTTGGGAGATTTTCCGCGACACTCTAATTGAACAAGCTGAACAAGGCGTAGATTACTTCACCATTCATGCCGGTGTACGTCTAGCTTATATTCCGATGACTGCAAAACGCATGACAGGTATCGTGTCGCGCGGCGGTTCAATTATGGCTAAATGGTGCTTAGCGCATCATAAAGAAAGCTTCTTATACGAACACTTTGAAGACATTTGCGAAATCATGAAGCAATACGATGTTGCCTTTAGTTTAGGGGATGGCTTACGCCCGGGCTCTATTTACGATGCCAATGATGAAGCGCAATTTGCCGAACTGAAAACATTGGGCGAGTTAACGCAAATTGCTTGGAAACATGATGTTCAATGCATGATTGAAGGCCCTGGCCATGTGCCTATGCATTTAATTAAAGAAAATATGGACTTGCAACTAGAGCATTGTGGTGAAGCCCCGTTCTATACCTTAGGTCCATTAACCACTGACATCGCACCGGGCTATGATCACATTACCTCGGGCATCGGTGCGGCTATGATAGGCTGGTATGGTTGCGCAATGTTATGTTACGTCACCCCAAAAGAGCATCTAGGCTTGCCAGATAAAGAAGATGTGCGTGTGGGTATTATTACCTACAAAATAGCTGCACACGCTGCCGACCTTGCTAAAGGCCACCCAGGCGCACAAATTCGTGACAATGCACTATCAAAAGCCCGCTTTGAATTCCGCTGGGATGATCAGTTTAATTTAGGTCTAGATCCTGAAAAAGCCAAAGAATTTCATGATGAAACGCTACCGCAAGATGGTGCCAAACAAGCACATTTTTGCTCAATGTGTGGGCCACATTTCTGCTCAATGAAAATCACACAAGATGTGCGTGATTACGCCGACAAACTAGGAATTGATGAAAAAGAAGCTTTGCAAAAAGGCATGCAAGAAAAGTCTATTGAGTTTGTTAAAAAAGGTAGTGAAGTTTACCAAAAAGTTTAAATTAACTTTTAGCCCAATAAAAAAGCCAGCTTGAGCTGGCTTTTTTATTATATCCATTGACCCCTATCGACCCTAAGCGGACGTTCGATATGGTTTTATTTGCAAGCTCACAGCTAACATATTTGTGGTTTTTGATGTTTTAATCAGTTAGCTGAAGATCCAAATTATTGGAGCAATACGACACGAACACTTAAGTCCCAAAATTATGGTACTAAATTTAAGAAACTTTCAATTTGACGACCAATATCGCCAAGTGGATAACTATCAGCACGTTCAGAAATTATATTTATGTACGCATTCAAATTTGATGGCGTCAGCTCATGATCACCTTTCTTCATCCAATGAAGCATTTTTGAATTAAAGTGCTGATGGTAGTGCAACGTATCTCTGTAGTTAGAAATATCATCAAGAAATAACTCTGTTTCAAAGCCATATACCTTAACGTTCGAATGTTGCGCACATTCGTTAACTACAAATCGCAAAATCTCTAAGTAATCTTCAAATTTTTGTGGATCACTCTGCTTTGTGATGGCGTAATTTAGGCGTGAGTATGGCGGAAAGAATAGATAAAATTTTGTTTCAGGATGCTGAGCAATTATGTTTAATAAATTTGCTCTAAATACTTGTTGATGCTTCAATTTTGAATCCATCAATTTAGTTAAGTCAATTTTCTTAACATCACTAGAATTGATGGCCTTAATGCTCTGGGAAATAGATTTAAGTGCGCCTTGTACTTGATTATTATTCTTCACATCGAACCATTTGTGCAATCCACCAAATCGTTTGCTGTACTCCTTATCTGAATGCCACTCGACAAGACTTTCAATGTCTTTGGAATTAGTACAAAAATTATCACCAGAAATGAGTATGCTATTACAAAATGCAAATCGAAAAGCCGCGGGGTTCGAGGCATAAATTAGAATGTCATTCCACGAGTTATTATCGTAAAGGTAAGCATACGGGGCAATATGTGTTTTACTTATAGAATCTATACCTAGCGAGCCCCAATCCAAAGAATATATCACTTCGTTTAACTTTCTTTTTTTCAGCGCATAATTCAATACCAATGATCGCTCTGTAATAGAAGAGCCGCTTATTGAAATATTAACGAACTTACTTCCAAATACCTTTGAAGCTTCATTCGGCGAAAAATTTTGCGCTATGCTTGAGCCCAGAATAATTGAGTCAAATGCTTCAGTATTAATAATTCCGCTAGCTAATATTCTAAGATTTCTAGGGTAATAATTATCGTGAACCCATGGCTTATGAAAAAGTCTATAAGGGTCAACCAGCCCATTTATAAGAATAATTATTGCTGCTGGCAACAGCCAACCAATTGTAAAAAAGATCACGTAACGTCGCATAGTCAAAATTGGAAATAAAGAAATTCACTAACCCGGGTCAATGAAATAATGCAGACATAAAATAAAAGTGAGAGCGAAATGGAAAAGTAAATTGATGGTTTCCAACGGAAATTTAAGTTGAACCTTCTCATTTTAGAGGCTGGCAGCTTTTGTTCAATAATAAAATTACAGACTGGATGATAAGCTTGGAATATTTGATTGATATTCGGAAGTAACCAGATGATAAAAAATCCAATACTCAAAAAAACTAATGCTTTGTTCGAATTGAACTCTGAAATTAGATTAAGTCCCTCAAAAATAATCCCATCATGCCCAGAAAAATAGCTCATCATCTTGCTTTCCAATGCAGCTGGCAGAGAAACCCCATTCAAACCTGCCATGCCGTGGAGCATTGTCATTGCGGTGGTGAAGTTGTCGGCTCTAAAAAATACCCAGCCTACGACCACCGCTAAGAAAGTCAGTGCGCCTGCGCCTAGTCTGGCCAATCTACCCCCTTCACCCCAGCTCATTTTTTCCTTGAAACTTCGCCAAGCATGGTTAACCATCAAATAAAACCCGTGTAATCCACCCCAGACAATGAAGGTCCAACCTGCACCATGCCACAACCCACCTAATAACATCGTAACCATAAGATTTAAATAACGGTGAGCTAGGCCATTACGACTTCCACCCAAAGGAATGTAAAGATAGTCGCGCAGAAACCGTGACAAAGTCATGTGCCAGCGTCGCCAAAAATCAATAATGCTAGTAGATTTGTATGGTGAGTTGAAGTTCATCGGCAGGCGTACATTGAACATTAGTGAGATGCCAATCGCCATGTCGGAGTAAGCAGAAAAGTCAAAATATAACTGCAAAGTATAAGCGAATGCACCTATCCATGCTTCAAACAACATTGGCTGACCACCAGCAGCAACGGCGCTGAAAATTGGTGTAGAAAAGTCTGCCAATGAGTCAGCAATAAGCACTTTCTTAGCAAGTCCTAGTACGAAAATACTTAAGCCCACTGCGATGTTATCCCAGTTGAGTTGACATACATTGCGCTTGGCAAATTGCGGCATCATTTCTTTATGATGCAAGACGGGACCAGCAATTAAGTGTGGGAAATAGGTGACGAATAGCGTGTAATGAACGAAATTAAACTCCTTTACTTTGCCTTGGTAGGTATCTGCCAAAAAAGCAATTTGGGTGAAGGTAAAAAAGGAAATTCCAAGTGGAAGAATTATTTCGCCTAGATTGAGAGAGGTGCCAGCAAAGTGGTTTAGATTATTAGTAAAAAAATTAGCGTATTTGAAATATCCTAGAAGGATTAAATTCACGCCAATCGATACAGCCAATAACATTTTTGATTGACTAGTTGGTTGATGGGCTACTCTGCGTCCTATTAAATACCCTGCGCCGTAATTAAATACAATAGACCCAAGAAGCAATCCCACATAACGCACATCCCACCAACCGTAGAAAAATAACGAGGCCGCGGCTAACCAAAGTGAAGCTAATGCCTGACTTTGCTTGCCAATGCGGAAGAATCCGAAAAACACAATCGGGAAGAAGGCGAATATAAAAATGTAGGAGTTAAATAACACGCTCTAATGTTTTTCTTATTTCAAAGGTAGGTGTATTCTCGCATACATATATTTTTATGTGTCGCATTGAAATAAATCTCATCTAACGTCTCTTATTAGCCCGCAATCATATTTATATCCGTTTGCTTTATAGCAAACTATTTTGCAGGTAAAGGATAAACGAATTAGATCTGCCTCACAGCAGACATTGAATTTAGTGGCTACCGACCCTAAGCAGACACTCGTCTATTAAGCCACTGGCAAATACAACATGACCTTAGTGCCTTTACCGTATTCGCTATCAATCATAATAGAGCCACCATGTTGTTCGATAATGCTCTTAAT
>CAILFU010000089.1 GCA_903833595.1 uncultured Pseudomonadota bacterium | reverse complement strand
TTGCCTGAACTCTCCATCAAGCGCCACGTACTTGCGTGGATGCTATCTGCAGTAATCGTGCTATTCGGCATCATTGCCTATGAAAAAATTGGCGTTGATCGCATGCCATCTATCGACTTTCCCATCATTATGGTTAATACCACTTTGCGTGGCGCAGATCCCGACGTGGTTGATACCAGCATCACCAGCATTATCGAATCAGCAGTAAACACCACCCCTGGGATTGAGCATATTCAATCAGCCTCTTCACCTGGCGTTTCTAGCATCAGCATTACGTTTGCGCTGAGTAAAGACATTGATGTAGCCTACAATGAAGTCCAAGGTAAAGTGAGTCAAATATTAAAGCGTTTACCCGCTGGCACCGATGCGCCAACAATACAAAAAGTAGATACAAATGCTTCGCCCGTCATTTGGCTGGCGTTAAGTGGCGACCGTACCATTCAACAGCTCAATTTATACGCCAATAATATTCTAAAAAAGAAATTTGAGACCATCAGTGGCGTAGGTGAAGTCACCATGGGTGGACGTCGCGACCGAGTTATTCGCGTCAACATTTCGCCTGACCGCATGGCGGCCTATAAGCTCACCGCCAATGATTTAATTTCGGCATTTGCCCGTGAGCATGTACAACTGCCTGGTGGGTTTTTGGTTAGCACTCAAGCTGAACAAATGCTCAAACTCGACCTTGAATTCCACAAAACTCAAGAACTTGCTGAATTAATCGTATCCACGAGAGAGGGCGCTTCTATCCGCTTAAAAGATATCGCCACCATTGAAGATGGAATTACCGATAATCGTCAAGTAGCTCGCTACAACGGCAAGCCTACAGTAGGCATCGGCATGGTAAAAATTTCCAATGCTAATACTGTTGATATTATTAATGAGGTAGAACGTAAGCTTGAAACTGAAATTCGCCCTAACTTACCCCCAGGCCTGATGCTGGAAGTTTCAACTAATGATGGTATTTTCATTCACCAACTGGTCGCATCTCTTAAAGAGCATTTAGTAGAAGGTACATTATTTGCCGCATTAATCGTATTGATATTTATGCGCTCTTTTAGCTCTACCCTGATGATATGTTTAGAAATACCCGTCTCATTACTAGGTGCAATTGCCGTCATGTATTTTGCTGGCTACACCTTTAACAGCATGACCTTACTTGCTTTGCTATTACTGATTGGTGTTGTAGTGGATGATGCTATTGTGGTGCGAGAAAGTATTTTACGCCACATGTCAGGCGAGGCAGGATTAGCATTAAGTGCTGCTGATTTAAAAAATCCATTAGCCATTGCTGCATTCCGAACCAAAGCAACTATTCTAGGTAGCAATGAAGTGGTATTCGCCGTACTGGCATCTTCAGCTTCACTCGTCTGTATATTCGCACCGGTGATTTTTATGGATGGCATTCTCGGCATGTTTTTTAAATCATTTGCGATAGTCGTCACGTTTGGTGTGCTAGTTTCGCTATTCGTGTCACTCACACTCACACCTATGCTTTGTTCTCGGTATCTAAACGTTACCCCTAACGAAAATGCTCTGTATAAAGCTGTTGGTCGAGGGTTAGATGGTCTAGAAAATGCCTACAAGAAGTTATTAAATGCCTCACTTAATCATCGCAGCTTAGTATTACTATTTACCTTGGTATTCGTTGCGATATCTGGTTACTACTCACTCAAATATGTAGAAAAAGATTTTGTGCCTGAAACAGACGAAGGTAGCTTTAGTATTAGCGTAAAAACGCCACTCGGCTCCAGCTTAGAATACACGAATTCAAGACTGAAACTTGTGGAAGCTACCATTGCCAAACATAACAAGGAAGTCGCTAGTTATTTTGCTACCATTGGCTCTGGCTCTCGTGGGCAAGTCAATCAAGGTAATGTCAATATACGCTTAAAACCCAAAGAGCAACGTGCAAAAAGCCAGCAAGCGCTCATTAAGGAATTAAAAAAAGAACTGAACAACATCCCTGGTGTTCGGGCAATTCCATCCCCCACCTCTATTGTGCGAGGCCAGCGTTCTGAAAAACTGCAATTCAACATCACCGGAGCCAACTTACAAGAAATCGGACGTATTTCCCAACTTTTGCAACAATCACTTAGCGGCAATAGTGACATTGGCAAAGTCGACCTCGACGTGCAATTAGATTTACCTCAGCTGAGCATGGACATAGACCGCGCGCGCGCAGCAACACTAGGCTTAAGCGCAAATGACATTGCCACGGCAGCCTCACTATACGCAGGCGGCATTAACGTCGCTAAATATAATGAAGCCAATGGCGATGGGCAACGCTACGATATTCGTCTAAAAGCGAGTGAAGGTGAACTTAAAAATGTTGCCGATTTAAGCAAAATTTATCTGCGTAGCAGTAGCGGTGAGTTGGTACGACTAGATGCAGTTGCCAGCTTCAAAAAAGAATTAGGTGCCGCAGTCATTGGTCGGTACGACTTGCAATATGCCGTTAACTTCTATGCCAACCCCAATGTACCACTGGGTGAGGCGGTAGATTTAGTAAAGGCGAACGCTATTAAATTGGTACCGGCTGATTTCAAATTAAAATTCACCGGGCAAGCCGAAGAGTTTGGCAAAACCATGAAAAATATGCAGTTTGTTTTTTCACTCGCATTTATATTGCTTTACATGGTGCTAGCAAGTCAGTTCAATTCATTTATTCAACCATTTATCATCATGCTCGCTCAACCGCTTGCCATTATTGGCGGACTAATCGCACTGTTAATGACCGGTGACACGCTCAATATTTACTCTATGATTGGGTTAGTTCTACTGATAGGCTTAGTCGCAAAAAACTCTATTTTACTGGTTGATTTAACCAACCAACTGGTAGAAAAAGGTGCTGACATTAACGATGCTCTGAGAGAAGCTTGCCCAGTAAGGTTGCGGCCCGTCCTTATGACATCCCTCACAATTATTTTAGCCCTACTACCAGCCGCGTTAGGGCTAGGTGCAGGATCTGAAACTAACAAACCGTTGTCAGTTGCAATTATCGGAGGCATGATTTCATCAACATTACTTACGCTAGTAGTTGTTCCTGCAGCATATTCTTTAATAATGGGGAAATTAGCTCAATACTATGCCAAGCGAATTTAAAAGAAGATTCAAGTAATCCGCAGATTTATTACTAATTTCCTAGTGCTGGGAATAGCCCAATGACCCCATGAGCAATAAACTCAACCGCCATCGCCGCAAGAATCAAGCCCATCAAACGCGTCACAATATTAATTCCGATGGTTCCTAATTTGCCTGCTATATAACTAGAAAGTTGCAAAGTTAGCCAGATAAGAAAAGCAACCACAGCAATTGGAATAACTAAAGCGATATGCCCTAGAAAGGTTTTGCTTTGCTGAGCAGCAATAATCATACTGCCTATAGCGCCAGGGCCTGCTAACAGAGGAATACTAAGCGGCACGATAGCAATAACATCACGCTCTTCCATTGTTTTAGCTTCTTCAGGGGTTTGCTTAGAATGACTTTGTTTGGCATGCAACATATTGATTGCAATTAATAGTATTAATATCCCGCCGCCAACTTGGAACGATGGGATCGTTATACTAAAAAAATCTAGAATCCCGTCACCAAACAAGGCAGAAGTAACCAACACTAGAAAAACCGTCACAGCGACAACATTAGCCGTTCTTAATTTCTCTTTCCTGTCCCATCCGTCGGTGGCACTAATAAATATTGGCACACTTCCAATTGGATTCACTATTGCAAATAGTGCTATTCCAATCTTAAATAGATAAGTCCAATCCATCATTTTTAATTCCTAAATAATTTACTAGCCATCCACTATGACGGTGGAATAAAGTTTACTCAAAACAAATGCTAGTTACTGGCGTTTCCGACTGTAAGCATTCATATGCACTTCCTAATTGCCTAGCTAAAAGCTGATAAGGCTATTACTTAAGTGATGTTTTGAACCACAAGCTTTTGCACCACTAAACTACCCACCATATCCCCTTCAACATTCACGGTAGTGCGTAAGGTGTCTAATAACCTATCTATAGGTAATAAAATAGCAATTGCCTCAGCAGGCAAACCAACTGATTGCAGCACCATGACCATCGTTACCATGCCGGCGCTTGGAATGCCAGGTGCACCCATAGCAGCTATCATGGCGGTAAAAAATACAATTAACTGCTGAATCAAGCTTAATTCTATTCCAACTAAGTTGGCAATAAATAGTGCGGCGGCGGCTTCATAAAGCGCTGTACCATCCATATTAATGGTTGCCCCCAGCGGAATAACAAAGCCTGCGATTTCTGGTTTAACCAGCAAGTGTTGCGTGGTACAACGCAAGGTAACGGGCAATGTGGCAGAACTTGAACTAGTAGCAAAAGCCGTAACCAAAGCCTCACGTGCCCCATGCCAAAACCATAATGGTGTTTTGCCAGTAAAGAGATATAAAATCAATGGCAATATTACTACGCCATGCAACAAAGTAGTGCCGATAACAACTAACACAAACTTAGCCAAAGTGCTTAACATGGCAACATCTTGCATGGCGACTAGCTTAATGAGTAAGGCCATGATGCCTAGCGGTGCAATACACATTATCCAACCGACAATCTGCATGGTAACAATCAATCCTTCTTGCAGCAGGGACAATATGCTTTTATAACGATCGCCACCGATGACCAATGCAATACCTAAAATCAGCGCAAAACTTACAGTAGCTAATACATTGCCTTGCGACAAGGCTGTAAAAGGATTAACAAATAAGCCATGTAAAAATTGGGCAAAAAATTCAGGTAATGGCAGTTGCTTCGCTTGAAAATTTTGCATGGCCTGCTCAAACATTGCTAAATGCAAACCAGCGCCAGGCTTAAAATAATTACCCGCAAGTAAAGCAAGTACAATTGCAATCGCCATACTGCTAATAAAAAACAGCAAGGTGGTCACCCACACCCGATGAATTTGTTGATGTTGCCGCAGGTTTGCAATGCCGACCGAAATTGAGCAGAACACCAACGGAATCAGAACCATTTTCAGCAAATCTATAAACAATGTGCCAACCAAACTAGCCACATATAAACTGCTTTGTACCGCCTGATGCTGCGCACCTAACTCATGGAAATAAAATCCCAGCGCTACCCCAAAAACTGCACCTAATAAAATTAGTATATTGAGGCTGGGAAGTTTCATAGATAATTTAAGCTTTGGCTATTTTTGCTTTTACAGTTTTTGGTTTCACTAACTTCTCTTGTACCACGACCTTAGTTTTCTTCGGTGCAACTTCCACCTCAGTTACTTTAAGTGCTTTTTTGACCGCTGCTTTTTTAGGGGTAACTGATTTCTTAACCGCTGTAGCCTTCTTAGCCTTAACTTCCACCTCAGACACCTCTAATACTGCAGACTGAATGACCTCTGGCTGGGTAGTTTTTTTCATAGGCACTGTAGCATCTAATTTTTCGAACACAGCGGCAAAAAAACCATCCGTATGATGTAAATGTGGCAGTAGTTTTAAGTATTTACCTGTATCTAAATTGATTTGTTGTTGGCTTAAAATCTCTGCCGCATTAAGTAATTTAAAATCCGGATGGGTGGCTAAAAAGCCTTCGGCAATTTGCTCATTCTCATCACTCAATAAGCTACAAGTCGAGTAAATCAAGCGTCCGCCGGCCTTAGTCAAACGCGCCGCACGCGCTAATATAGCAGCCTGCTTGACTGTCAGTTCAGCTAAATCTTGTGGCGTTTGACGCCACTTTAAGTCTGGATTGCGGCGCAAAGTGCCTAAGCCGGTACAGGGTGCATCAACCAATACCCGATCAAACTTACCGTTTAAACGTTTAAGTTTAGGATCATTTTCGCTACTTATACTTTGTGCATTGAGGTTGCTTAACCCTGAACGCTTTAAGCGCTGACCTAAGCTATGCAAACGCTTTTCTGACACATCAAAGGCATACAAACGACCAGTGTTACGCATTAAAGCACCCATGGCTAAAGTTTTTCCCCCTGCGCCTGCGCAAAAGTCTGCCACCATCATGCCACGCTTCGCCGCCACTAAATGGGCCAATATTTGACTCCCTTCATCTTGCACCTCAATTTGGCCTTCAGTAAACAGTACATGGCGGCTAATATTTAAACGTAACGGCATACGTAACCCAATAGGTGAGTATGGCGTTTTAGTGACGTTACTTTCGCCCGATGTATTTTCAGCAATAAATTTTGCCATCACCTCATCACGTGTCGCTTTAATAGTGTTAACTCGTAAATCTAAGGTGGCGCCCTCGTGCATGCTACGGGCAATAGTGAGTGCTTCTGATTCACCATACTGTGCAACTAACTTATCCCACAACCAATCTCGCACATCCGCTTGTACAGCGAGTGGCATATTTTCCGTTGATTTTGCCTTAATAGTACGTGCCCATTCAATTTGCTGCTCGCTTAGCATAGGCTCCATTTTTTGTATGCTCATGCCTTGTATGCGCAGCATCCAAGCCAATACTAACTTACGAGCATCATCTGAGTCTGTGTCATCTGTTGCCGTCACCGCGCTTAAATAGCGTAAGCGTCGCAGGACTCCGTAAACACTCTCGGCAACAAAAGCACGCTCTTTAGTGCCTAAATCACGATTGTTACGAAAAAATTCGCTTAGCTTTACATCCGCAGGACTGTTAAATTCCAACAGATTAGATAACATTACCGCGGCTTGCCGTATTAAATTTGGCGTCATTTGATTCTCTTTATTTTAATTGATAGAACCCTACTTATAGGGTTCATAGATGTTGTTTTACTGTGGCGAAAGTAATGGATTGTCTGTTTTTAAACTTTTGATTAGCAACTCATATACTTTGCCATTTTTCTCGCTTTCCCGTATTTTAACAGGTACGAACTGATAATCTAAAGATAACCATAATTCTGTTTTCTTTTCGCTTTCGTCTGCCATCCTTGCCAAGTGCACCGTTTTTAAATCGCCTATTTTGGTGCTAATTATTTCTTCGCCTTCAAAGCTATACACATAAAACGCTATTTTTTTACCATTGGTAATGCTCAATTGCATATTTCGCATAGGCGCCACATACATAAATTGATACATGAAACTTAATAAATCCTGTGAGCCTTCTGCCAAATCTAGTCTTTGTTGGTTACCTTCACTTTGCAATTTTATTTTTCTACTTTCCCAATCAAAATCAGCGGTATAAGTTTTATTTTTTTTATTCCCAAACTGGTATAAATAATGCTGAGGCTGCAAGCCCTGCTTATTCAAATAACCATTACTTGTTTGTAATAAATCTGGGATGAACAGTGCAGCTAGCCCTTTGGCTTGAGTCAAACTTTCAATACGATACTGCTCAGCAACTGGAAATACCTGATAAATAATTTTAGCTTTACCGGCTGGATTATCATTGATTGATGACTCTTTACCTGTATATAAATCAAACTCCGACTCAATATATTGATAGGGACTAGGATTAACAATTAAGCCCGCGTCTTCTGTTTCATTTTCTGCCAAAGGTATCACTAGCACTTCTTGAGTAGCGGGTTCTATTAATTGAACCGCTGAAGCATCCCCTTGACTAGTCAGAGATGGCAGCGATTCATTGATGTCTGTATGTTTCGTTAAAGTGGAGTCCCTTTTAACGGGTTGCGCTTTATCTAACGGTTTTGAATCAATCGGATTTGATGATGGTTTTGGGAATACCAATCGAGCTTCTAGTACTTGCTGCTTAATATCCAAATCAGGGGAACTCACATGAAGCTCGCCCATTAACAACAAATGCAGCAACAAAGAACAAGCTAAAGCAATCGCTAAATGCTTATAACCAACGTCGTGCCGAATTAATTTCCATTTATTCAACATGAAGTTCAGTTAAGGTTTGTTCTAACTTTTGACCATTATCATCTACCATCACCAAACGTACCGGCAAATAATATTGTTCAACACTTAGCCATAAGTCTTTACTATCAGTCTTTGAGGCTGTTTGATTAGCTACTTGGGCTAAATGCAATGTGCTATATTGCGTGCCGGCAATCTTTAAGACTTCTTTGCTATTAGTGATTTTATATTCATAAAGATTGAGCTTCTTGCCGGTGGTCATTGTCAGCAAAAATTTGTTTTTAAGTGATTTAGACAAAAACATAAACTGATATGGATAGCTTGCCAAATCTTGTATGCCAGCAGTTAATGGCTCATCTTTTACCACGCCCTTTACTGTCATGTGTAGCGTTTTATTAGCCCAATCAAAGTCAGCTATGAGCGTGTGTTTTGAATCGCGGCCTTGATGTAACTCAAAACGCTTGGGCTTTAAACCTAACTTACTAACGTCACCCTGGCTGGTTAACTGCCGCTCACCAAATAAAGCATAAACACCAATACCCTTGGTCACACTTTCTACTTGATAGGTATTACCCGTGATGACAAATAGCTCGCGCACATTAGCAAAGGGTTGTCCATTTTTTGTGACAGAATAATTGGCTTGAATGCGCTTAGGCAATGCATTCTGTTGTGCGGACGACAAAGAGGAGAAGCTAATGAGAAACGCTGAAATAAAAACACAAATATAACGCAACACAAGCTCCTCAAAAATGTCTAGATTGTCTCTCCTGCACTTGGTTGAAGCGCATTTTTAGATACGAATGAGTCCAATATAATTACACAACAATCGTAGGAGCTTCGCCCACTTGTTGGGTGCGGACGTGACCAATATGAAATGCCGTTTCACCTGCATCTCTTAGTAGCTCAAGCGCTGCTGCTGCATATTCTTCGGCCACGATCACCGCCATACCAATACCACAATTGAAAGTTTTGTACATTTCAAGATCTGCCACATTGCCCTGCGCTTGCAACCAAGTAAATAAAGGCGGCATCGGCCAGCTGTCTTTTTTAATCTCAGCCGTTAACCCTGCTGGCAATACACGAGGAATATTCTCTGTGATGCCACCACCAGTAATATGTGCCATGCCTTTTACTGGCAAAGTAGATATCAGCAACAATAGCGGTTTAACGTAAATACGTGTTGGCGCCATCACGACGTCTTTGAAAGGCTTGCCATGAAAATCTGACTCAAAATCTATCCCTGATTTTTCTATCAGCTTGCGGATCAGCGAGTAGCCGTTTGAATGTGCACCGCTTGAAGCTAACCCTAACACCACGTCACCTGCAGCAATAGTGGTACCGTTAATAATATTTTCTTTATCGACACAACCTACCGCAAATCCAGCCAAATCGTACTCACCTGCTGGGTACATGCCAGGCATTTCTGCTGTTTCACCCCCAACTAGCGCACAACCTGATTGCTCGCAGCCGGCGGCAATACCCTTAATCACTTGTGCGGCAGTACCAACTTCTAGCTTACCGCAAGCGAAATAGTCTAAGAAGAATAGTGGCTCAGCGCCTTGCACCAAAATATCATTGACACTCATTGCCACTAAATCAATCCCCACGGTATCGTGTTTATTCAGCTCAAAAGCAAGCTTAAGCTTAGTACCCACACCATCTGTGCCTGAAACCAACACCGGATTTTTATATTTTTTAGGCATTTCAAATAAAGAGCCAAATCCGCCAATACCCGCCAATACTTCTGGACGCATGGTGCGTTTTGCAAACGGTTTAATTTGCTCAATTAACGCATCGCCTGCTTCAATATCTACGCCCGCATCGCGGTAGCTAATTGATGTTGTATTAATAGAATTTGTAGTCAAAACAGCTCTCGCTTCATTATCAATAAGGTTTTTTTAATGCTTTTAGGGAGTTAAACAGTATTTTAAGTATAATTTTAACCTATATGATGACTGAACCCAAAAAAACTGCAGTAAAAAAACATTTTATGCCTCACTGCCGTGGGATGCGCGCCTCGATTTTCTTATTAATGATGGACTGGCTATCGGTCTTACTGTCGCCTACTTTCACAACTAAAATCACCAGCAATTTACGTCATATTCAAGATTGTCATTTCAATAGCAATCCTTATTAAACGTAAGCATTGCACTTTATCCATGAAGCAACTTTTACTCGACATTAAACCTGCATCACCGCCAACGTTGTGCAACTTTATTACAGGGCGCAATGCTGAGACACTTGCAAGCTTAACTGCTGCCATTAATCATACAGCGCAGTCCAACTTCATTTACCTATGGGGCGAAGCTGGTAGCGGAAAAAGCCATTTACTACAGGCATGTAAAACACAAAATCTTACTGTTGTAGATGACGTACATTTATTAGACAACGCTGCGCAAATTGCATTATTTAATCACTACAATCAATTAAAAGAAAATAATGGCACCCTCATTACATCTGGCCTACATGCGCCAACACAAATGGGCCTACGTGATGACCTAGCCACTCGTTTAGCTTGGGGCTTAGTCTATCAACTACATCCACTTAATGATGCAGAAAAATCATTGGCCCTACAAAATCACGCCAAGGAGCGTGGTATACGCCTACCTAATGAAGTGGTTGATTATTGCCTGCGCTATTTAAGACGGGATCTATCTACCCTAATGGCAACGCTAGATGCGCTTGATGAATGGTCGCTCACTACCAAGAAACCTGTTACGGTACCGATGTTACGTCAATTATTGCAGTTAAATTTAGAAATATAAAAAGACTACTTAGAATAGGTTACCTAGCATGATACGTATCACCGAAATTAAATTACCCCTTGAGCATCAGCCTAGCGACATTAATGCTGCCATAATTAAAAAATTAGGCATTAATGTCGCTGACTTACTTGAGTACACCATCTTCAAACGTGGCGTAGATGCCCGTAAAGCCAATGCCATTTTATTAGCTTATACGCTAGATGTAACGGTACAAGGTGAAGCTAAAGTGTTAGCCAAATTACGCAAAGACCCCCATGTTAAAGTGGCACCTGACACCTCTTACCACTTCGTCGCCAAGGCGCCAAATGAACTCAAAAATAGACCTGTCATCATTGGGTTAGGCCCTTCAGGCCTATTTGCCGCATTAATTTTAGCGCAGTCTGGGTTTAAGCCTTTGGTGTTAGAACGCGGCAAGGCGGTACGTGAACGCACTAAAGATACTTTCAATTTCTGGCGTAAAAGTGAATTGAATACAGAGTCTAACGTTCAGTTTGGCGAAGGTGGTGCGGGCACATTCTCTGACGGAAAGCTCTACAGCCAAATTAAAGACCCCAAACATTACGGTCGTAAAGTATTAAATGAGTTTGTAAAAGCAGGCGCCCCTGAAGAAATTTTATATGTCAGCCATCCACATATCGGCACATTTAGATTAGTCAGTATGGTTGAAAAAATGCGCGAAACAATTATTGCGCTAGGGGGAGAGATTCGCTTTGAAAGCCGAGTTGATGACATTGAAATTGCGCCGGATGCGCAAGGGCAAAATCAAGTGCAGGCGGTAGTTTTACAAAATGGCCAGCGGATTGCTACGCACCATCTAGTATTAGCTGTTGGCCATAGCGCGCGCGATACTTTTGAAATGATTTATAAACGGGGCATTTATATTGAAGCCAAACCTTTTAGTATTGGGTTTAGAATCGAGCATCCACAATCTTTAATCGATAATGCACGCCATGGTCCTAATGCCCAACATCCTATTTTAGGCGCTGCCGATTACAAGCTAGTGCATCATGCTAGCAATGGACGTACCGTCTACAGCTTTTGTATGTGTCCAGGAGGTACGGTAGTAGCCTCGGCATCCGAAGCAGGCTGCGTGGTGACCAATGGGATGAGTCAATACTCTCGTAACGAGCGCAATGCTAACGCAGGGATTGTGGTGGGTATTACGCCTGAAGTGGACTTTCCGGGGGACCCCTTGGCAGGCATGGAATTACAGCGTAAGTGGGAGCATCAAGCTTTTCTATTAGGCGGTAGTACCTACCAAGCACCCGGCCAACTGATTGGTGACTTTTTAGCCAATCAACCATCAACCCAGTTTGGAGAAATCACGCCTTCATACACGCCCAGTGTGCATCTTACCAATCTAGATAGCGCCTTGCCTGAGTACGTCATTAGCGCAATTCGTGAAGCCATTCCGCAATTTGCCAAACAAATTAAGGGCTTCGATTTGCCCGATGGCATACTGACAGGCGTAGAAACGCGCACTTCTTCACCCATCCGAATTAAACGTCATGATGATGATTTACAAAGTATCAACACAAAAGGGTTATATCCTACCGGTGAAGGTGCTGGTTATGCCGGCGGCATTTTATCGGCCGGAGTGGATGGCATTAGAGTTGCTGAAGCTGTAGCACTAAGCATGACATACAAGTAGCCTCAATACGAAACTGGAGGTGTTGCGATGAAAAAAATATTACAACTTTCTAAGAAAATTTTAACCTGGTCAATCATTGCACCATTACTCGCTTGGTTATTACTTTGGGGAATGCAACTAGGTATTAAAGAGGCCTTAGGTCCCTTTTATCTACCCATCATGTTTGCTGGATTGGTTGGTGCTGTGCTGGCAGCAGTTCATCATGCAGAAATGGTTGCACACAAATTAGGTGAACCGTTCGGCACCCTATTACTGACTGTCGCCATCACAGTGATTGAAGTAGCGCTTATTTTATCTTTAATGCTAACAGGGGGTCCGGAAACAGCAAGTTTGGCACGTGACACCGTGTTTGCCTCAGTGATGATTATCTTATCCGGCATAATGGGTCTATGTTTATTAATTGGTGGTGTTCTATACAAAGAACAAGTATTCCAATTACACGGCGTAAACGTGGCACTTTCTACTTTATCGGCGATTGTGGTATTAACGTTGATATTACCCAACTATACAACCACTAGCATTGGCCCAATGTATAGCGCTGGTCAGCTCACTTTTATCGCATTAGTTTCGCTTGTACTTTATGGCACCTTTATCTTTGTACAGATTATTCGACACAGAAATTACTTTTTAGATACTGCTGATGCTGATATCTACAGCCCTCATGATATCAAGGATGACACTAGCACTAAAGTTGTATTTTTAAGCGCAACTTTACTATTGGTTTGTTTAGTTGCTGTGGTATTACTCGCTAAATCACTAGCCCCAAGTATAGAAATATTAGTTGCCTCCATAGGTGCGCCTAACCAACTTGTTGGCGTCATTATCGCCAGCATTGTCTTGTTACCTGAAGGTCTAGCGGCTGTATATGCAGCACGAAAAAATCACTTCCAAACCAGTTTAAATCTAGCGCTTGGCTCTGCATTAGCGACTATTGGGCTAACCATTCCAGCCGTTGCTATTCTGTCACTTATTATGGGTTGGACGCTCATCATTGGTATTGATGCAAAAGCAACCGTGTTATTACTGCTGGCCTTGTTTATTAACGCTTTATCACTTTCTACGGGCCGGACTAACATACTTCAAGGGACCATACTTTTAGTGATTTTTGGTGTGTACTTATTTACTACCATTATTCCGTAACTGTTAAACCTTACTTGTGGTCAATAGTGCTTAAAGGTAGTATTCATCCATCAAATACAGGTGAGGTGTTTTGCAAAAAAAACGCTATCACCCATTTATTTTTAAACCCCAATTTTTAGGAGAAAGCAATGTCCGTATTAGTAGGCAAATCAGCACCAGACTTTACTGCAGCAGCGGTAATGGGTAATAATGAAATCAATGAAGCCTTTAACCTAGCAAGCTACATCAAAGGTAAGGCAGCAGTCATTTTCTTTTACCCGCTAGACTTTACTTTTGTTTGTCCATCAGAGCTTATCGCTTTTGATCATCGTTTAGCTGAATTCAAAAGCCGTGGCGTAGAAGTGATTGGTGTTTCAATTGACTCACACTTTTCTCACTTAGCTTGGAAAAATACAGCCATCAACAATGGCGGCATTGGCCAAGTGGGCTACCCATTGGTTGCAGATATCAAACATGAAATTTGCAAGGCTTATGATGTAGAAGCTGATGGTGGCGTAGCCTACCGTGGTTCATTCTTAATCAACAAAGCAGGCGTTGTTGTCCACCAAGTGGTCAATGATTTACCATTAGGTCGCGACATTGATGAAATGCTACGCATGGTAGATGCATTACAATTCTTTGAACAGCATGGTGAAGTTTGCCCGGCAGGCTGGAAAAAAGGTAAGGCGGGTATGAATGCTTCAACTGAAGGCGTTGCTAAGTACTTAGCTGAAAACGCTAAAGATTTATAATCTACTCAGTCTAGTTTAATCATGAAAATTGGCAGAGACGACGAAAGTGCCGTCTCTGCCATATTCTTTTTAAGCCTGCGTAACGGCAATATGCTGCGTGGCAGTTTTACCTAAGTTGTCATGCCAAGTCACTGAAACAATATCGCCAACTTCCGCACCCTTTAATCTAAACGTGAGATAAGGGTTCTTGGATATGCCAGTACCCCATTGCGCCTCAAGTACTGTCTTACCATTAAGTGTAGCCGTCAACAATTGTACAAAATGCGCTGGTATCAACTGATCGAAATCATCTTTTTTACGCCCAGTTTCCATAGGGTGACTGATTAACACTTTCACTTCAGTCATGCCGTCAACCTTTAATTGGGCACGCATTTTCATATTGTCTGCATTGAAATCTGTCATATTAGCCACAACCATTTTCTAGAACGATGACATTTTTAGTATTGCTAAAATATTGATCACCAACTTTCACTAAAACTTTAATATCTGAAGTTTCTGCCATTTTAATGCGCGTCACAATATAGGATTGTGCGCCATTACTAAAAGTAAAGTGAGCAATTAGTGGTGTTGGATTATTTTCAACTAAAATAGCCATGGTTTCAGTATTAGCAATATTACTCGTCACTTCAATCTGCACAATTGCACCATTTTCAGCTTGTTCTGGCGCCATAATAATAATGTCTTGGCTTACAATTTCCACCTCAACGTTTAAATAATTACTCACTTCATTTAGCTTAATCGCCTCAAATGCGGTCTTATTCCAAATGGCGGCAAAAGCATTAATAGGTTTGATTAAGACTAGGGCAAACACCCCTGCCAATAACTGCAAAAAATTTCTACGTTGCATGCTATTTTCACTCATTATTTTTTGACCTCCCTCTGCATACGGCGTAGCTCTTTTAAACGTGCTTCAACAATAGAAGCTTGATAAAAATCACCGTCATTCGCTTTATTGGCTATTTCCATTTGCTCAATCGCGAGCATAAGATCGTACTTTCTAAAGTAAGCCTCGCCTTGTGCTTGGTGACTCAATAAGGCTTTATTTTTCATGGCATAAGCCTTGGCTAATAAATCATAAAAATAGGCATCGTATGGATACAAGCTTTGTTTTTCTTTCACCAGTGTTATTGCATTTTCAGCCTGCTTGATTGCCAAAAAGTGTTCTGCATAACCATAAATCAAAGCTCGATTATCTGGGTACAACTTCAAGGCAGAGGCATACTGCCTAGCTGCCTGCTGAGGATTGTTATTAGCCACTTGTAAGCGTGCACTTAAATTTTCAATCATGGCATGTTGCGGTGCGTTATTTTTTAGCCATAAAATTTCTTTTTCAGCCAACCCTAAAAAATCTTTTTGGGCGCTTTTACGCATATAGGCGACTGCCAGGCCATAATGCTCTGCTGCCTCATTGCTATAATGCTGTTCGCGAATGTTTTGCTCAAATACAGCAATAGTCGTTTCAGGCACATCTTTAATGGCCAGTAATTTAGCCCGCACATATTGAAAATCAACACTATCAGGTACCTGCCGGTAAGCCATCAACGCCACTCTATTATCAACATCAGCAATACGCTCGCTAGTCAGTGGGTGCGTACGTAAAAAGCTAGGCGCGCCTCCTTCAGCAAAACGAGTGCCACGCTGCAAGGTAGTAAAAAATGCCGGCATTCCACGCACATCAAAACCGCCACTATCGAGTATTTGCAAGCCGATACGGTCAGCCTCACGTTCGTGTTCACGTGTGTAATCTAACTGGCTTTGTATGCCCACAGCAGATGCCGTGGTTAATGCGCCACTGGCTAATTGTGGATTAGCGCGTGCCACTAATAAAGCCAGCGCAATACCCGCAATATTTTTAAAAGTGTCATTTTTTTGGGCTGCTAACATACGCGCCAAGTGATGCTGTGTGACGTGGCCAATTTCATGGCCAAGCACACTCGCGAGTTCAGATTCACTATTGGCCGCTAAAATCAGACCCGTATGCACCCCCACTACCCCACCAGGCATAGCAAAGGCGTTAATTGAACTGTCTTGTACTACAAAAAAATTAAACTTAAGCTGACTATCAGGACTGTGCGAAACGAGTCGCGTGCCTAATGCCTGTAAATAAGCAGTGACTTCAATATCTTGCACCACATCATCACTCACCGCGACATCACGCAAAATCTGTTCAGCAATGGCCTGCTCTTGTAAGGGTGAAAGCACCGTTTGGGAAACGTCACCCAACTCAGGCAAATCATTCGCCCATGTCATACTGATGCCAAGATTGGCGGCCAGAAAAACTGTAAGTAGACTATTTTTTATATTCATTGTTATTATGATAACTACTTTATGATGCTAGTTCAGCCACCCTCATAAAAAATAAATCTTGGAAAGTAAAAATGAGCACATCCCACTTAATTGCACCTGAGCAAACACTCACCCACTTTGATAACAGCGGCCAAGCACACATGGTAGATGTTGGCGACAAAGCACACACTAAACGTACTGCAGTTGCAAGCGGCCTGATTAGCATGCAAGCGACCACCTTGCAACTCATTAAAAACGGCAATGCTAAGAAAGGGGATGTACTTGGCATTGCACGCATTGCCGCAATTCAAGGATCAAAACGTACAGCGGATTTAATTCCTCTATGTCATCCAATTGGCTTAACAAAAGTAGCAGTGAGCTTTGAAATTGACGAAAAAAATACTACGGTGACATGCACCACTACAACCGAAACTACCGGCCAAACAGGCGTAGAAATGGAAGCACTCACTGCCGTGAGCATTGCCCTTCTCACCATTTATGATATGCTCAAAGCCGCCGATAGAGGCATGGTCATTAGCCAAATAAAACTGCTAGAAAAACATGGCGGTAAGTCTGGTGAATGGATTGCAAGCTAGCAAGTGCTAACAAACATCCAAGTCATCTTTAAAATTACAAATGACTAAACTTTAGCTATCCCTAGCGCCGTTCTTGCATTTTCCATCACTAAGTCTGAATCTTTAAGCACATAGCCTTTTTCTAGCATGCGGCTCATATATTGCTTGTTGTATAGAAAAGCGAATACGAGTTGCCATAAACCAAAAGTAATCAGTGTGAAAAAGAAATGCAAGGCAGCAACACCCAATTCTCCCCGAATTAAAGGCACAAACCATCCGAAAAAGAAATACGTCCAACTAAAACCAAAATAACCCTTTCGAGTTAATCCATTCGTCGGGTTTTGTATCATTACACAGGTAGCCATAATTTAAATTTCATCCTATAAAAATATAATGGGGTTAGACAGGGCGATTAGTGACAGGCGTATGGGCTCGCATCCAGCGCTGGCTGCTCACCTAACATTAATGCCACTATCAGCTTAGCGCTGGCCGGCGCCATGGTGAGGCCATATCTAAAATGACCAGTGTTTAGGTAAAGATTCCCTATGCTAGGGTGCGCGCTGATGGTGGGTAGGTTTTCTGGGGTGCCAGGGCGCAATCCACTCCAATGTTTAATGATAGGCATACCTTCTAGCTCAGGCATTATCGCTTGAGCTTTTGCACTAATTTCATCACGCACTTCTCGCGTGACTGCCGCCTCAAAACCTACATCTTCTAGCGTGCTACCTGCAAGCAAATAGCCATCACGTCGCGGTATCATGTAAAAACCTTCTCTATAAACAATTTGCTTAAGATTTTTTTGTGGCTTGTACAGCAAAATTTGCCCACGCATGGGTTTGATATTCAGTTGCGCGCTGGTTTTTTTAAGTAACTCAAAACTCCATGCGCCCGAAGTGACCACAAATTGATCTGCCGTTAATATGTCGCCTTTTAAGGTTTGCCAAGTATTTAATACATCCGTTTGTTGAAGTGGAACCAACTCAGTATTTTCAAGCATGGTGACATTGTTTTGCACTAACCAGTGACGCATCGCCTGCATAAAATAGGGTGGGCGTATTTGGCAAACAGTAGGCAGCCATAGCGCATCCTCACCACTTAATGACTGCACCGCAAATGCCGACGCCTTGACTGGTTCTGCTAGCACCTGATTGTTATCACACCATGCCACTGCGGCAGCGACGTCAAATGAGGGTAACAGCAAAAACCCAGATTGTTCAAAGTTTGAATCCACTCCGGTTTCATGTTGCAAGCGCTCACTCAATTCACGATAAGTATTCGCACTATTATTAGTAAGGACATTTACCGCATCAACATATTGCCAAGGTAGCAAAGGAAAAATAATGCCGCCACCTGCCCAAGAAGATTCGCCTGAAGTTTGACTAGCGACTTGGTTGCGTTCAACAATGGTGACTTTACATCCACGTTTAACCAACTCCATAGCAGTCATACAGCCAACAATCCCACCACCAACTATTACTACTTTTTTAGCCATCATAGTTTTACTTATTTTGCGGCGACCCGCCCTATCAACAAGGCGTTTTGCGCATTGGTTAATCCGATAGGTTGGCCGAGCAGCACAATCACATCACCTTCTGCTAGTTGGCTTTCATTACTTGGCACCATACCATTAGAATTTGGCCGTCGAATAGATTTAATTTCTACATTAAAACTTTCTAACTGCATATCTACTAAACGCCTACCAATAGCAAAGGAACCTGGCGAAATAATGACCGAATGTAGTCGCACTTGTTGCTTTTCTAAGGCCTCATCTTCAGCGTCCGAAATACCATGAAAATAGCCTTTGAATAATTGGTAACGCTCTTCACGAAATAACCGAATACGTTTAACGACACGATGTAGCGGAACCCCTAGTAACATAAGCGCATGCGAAGCCAGCATTAAACTGCCTTCTAGAATTTCCGGGACAACTTCAGTCGCCCCAGCTTCACGCAAGGCCTCCATATTAGAATCATCTACGGTGCGCACAATAACAGGCAACTGCGGATAGTTTTCTTGCACAATGTGTAAAATCTTCATTGCGGCACGATTATCGGCATAACTAATCACCAAAGCTTTGGCGCGTGCTCCCCCTGCCGCCTCTAGTACCACACGCCTAGCCGCATCACCAAACATAACATTTTCGCCAGCCGATGCCGCTTCTAACACCCTTGATGGGTCAATGTCTAAAGCTACAAAAGGAATATGCTCTTCTTGCAGAAAGCGGCCTAGATACTGACCACTACGCCCATACCCGCAAATAATAACGTGATTATGTAAGTGCTTACCAACCTCATCTATGTCCTGTACGACTTGGCCACTATTGCGACTATAGCTTTTAGCTACACGACGGGCGATACGGCCATTATATTGAATCAAAAAAGGCGCTATCACCATAGACAATAATGAGGCCGCAAGTATGAGCTGCAATGCTGGGCCACTAATCAATTTTTGTTCAACGCCTAAAGCCAAAATCACGAAACTAAACTCACCAGCTTGCGCTAATATCAAACCCGTCCGAATAGCTACGCCTGTTTCATATTGCATCAGGCGGATGACTAAAGTCACAATCGCGGCTTTGAGTAAAATAAATGCCACTAAAATCAACAATACCAAACCTAGGTTATTAAAGATTTGCTGCAGATTTAACAACATGCCTACGCTGATGAAAAACAAACCTAACAAAATGTCACGAAATGGTGAAATGTCAGACTCCACCTGATAACGAAATTTAGTTTCTGAAATTAACATGCCTGCGATAAACGCACCTAGCGCATAAGACAAACCGGCTGATTTAGTAGCAAATGCTAACAGCAAAGTCACCATTAAAACATTCATCACAAATAGCTCGCGTGAACGCTGGCCTGCCACAATGTTAAACCAAGGATTAATGAGCCACTTACCCACAGTGAAAAGAAATAACAGCATGGCAGCGGCTTTTAAAAGCGCAAAACCAAGCACGTCAGTTAAATTAGCACCCGCCACACCTAAGGCTGGAATAAGCACCAAAATTGGCACTACCGCAATATCCTGAAACAGTAACACGCCTATACTTAAACGGCCGTGGCGAGAATTTAAATCTACCCGCTCTGCCAATATTTTAGAAACGATGGCGGTAGAAGACATGGCCAAAGCAGAGCCAATGACAAAAGCTACCGGCCAATCTAAACCAGCTAATTTGGCTATGCCCATCACAATCGCAAGTGTAATAAGCACTTGCGCACCCCCTAAACCCAGTACTTTTTTGCGCATAGCATAAAGTTGCGGCAGGCTAAATTCCAGCCCAATACTAAACATTAAAAATACAATGCCGAATTCAGCAAATTCCTTCGTCGCTTCCGTATCTGGCAGTAAGCCAAACGTATGTGGGCCTAATGCCATCCCCACCAAAAAATAAGCCAGCATGGCAGGTAAGCGAAACGCACGGAATAGGGCTACAGCCAATACCGAACTAATAAGTAGCACTAAAATTAAAGGTAATGTTTCGAACATGATCTATTGCTTATGTAATTAAGGTTTTTATTTTTTACTATTGTTTCACATCTGCCATGCGGATACGAAAATATATTGATAGCAAAATTTGTGCCTAAAACAAAAATATTTTGCTGTTTTTACGATAATTGTCATTATTAGCTACTGTTTAGGCTTTATAAGTACAGCTTTCCCTTTTATACTAAGCAATAATTATGTCCAGTTTAAGAAATCTGCTTAAGAGAAATGTCATTGCCTTTAACTAAAGATCAGCAAGCCAATCGTCAACAAGCTACTTTGCAGTTAGCACGCGATATATTATTGCTAGAAGCCAATGAAATTAATGCTCTGGCAACTAGGCTGGATAGTCAATTTACGGATGCTGTAACACTTATCTTGCAATGCAAGGGACGTGTTGTTGTAAGTGGCATGGGAAAGTCAGGCCATATAGGCGGAAAAATCGCCTCGACCTTTGCCAGCACCGGTACGCCAGCATTTTTTATGCATCCAGCAGAAGCAAGTCATGGCGATTTAGGCATGATTACAGATGGCGACATTGTCATTGCACTTTCAAATTC
>CAILFU010000088.1 GCA_903833595.1 uncultured Pseudomonadota bacterium | reverse complement strand
TTGGTTAATCTAAGTCACGAAGCAGTACTTCTTATTGGTGCAGGTGACGTTGCAGTAACATTTACGGCGCCATCAGGTACGTTCAATGAAGCTAATTTCGAAGCACGCCTGCAATACAATCTAACGGGTACTGCTGGCAATGACACCATTACTACAGGTGCATTGGATGATACGATTAGTGGCGGCATAGGTAGTGATAATTTATCTGGTGGTGCAGGTGCCGACACCTTGAGCGGCGGCATAGGTGCTGACACTTTTGTTTGGAAACTTGGTGATAGCGGGTCTGTTGGCATACCTGTGACTGATACGATTACTGATTTTAATGTTGCCTCTGTAACGCTTGGTGGTGATGCGCTTGATTTAAGGGATTTATTAGTCGGAGAAAGTGCAAGTATAGGCAATCTTGCTAACTTCTTACACTTTGACTATACGGGAGGAAATACTATCGTTCATGTAAGCTCAACTGGTCAATATGGCGCTATATTTAATTCAGCCAGTGACGTACAAACCATCACTTTAGCTGGCGTGAATTTAGTACAAAGCTTTACTGATGACAATGCCATTATTCAAGATTTGCTCTCTAAACAAAAACTGATTACTGACTAAGTCGCTATAAAGTTTAACTAAAGTCTCTAGTCATAAAGATTAGAGACTTTTTTATTGGGCGTAAGATTGCCTTCATGCGATAATTTAACTTAGCTGTATTTTTGAACGCGCCAAAAAAAGACAATAGGACAATTTTAATGACTCAGCCACTTAAGGGAATGATTTTAGCCGCAGGGCAGGGTACGCGCGTGCGGCCGCTGACTAAAGACATTCCTAAGCCGATGATTCCTATTTTAGGTAAGCCAGTGATGGAGTACCTGATTGAGCATTTGGCGCGTCATGGGGTGCAAGAAATTATGATTAATGTTGCGCATTTGAACAGAAAAATTGAGCAATATTTTGGTAATGGCCAGCGCTGGGGTGTGCAAATCGGGTATTCCTACGAGGGCAACTACAATCACGGTGAGCTGACTGCTAAGCCAAAAGGTTCAGCAGGCGGCATGCGCCATATTCAAGATTTTGGTGGATTTTTTGATCAAACTACTATCGTGATGTGTGGCGATGCGTTGATAGACCTTGATATTAGTGCGGCATTATTAGAGCATCAGCAGAAAAATGCCATGGTGAGCGTGGTGACCATGGAAGTGCTCGCCAGTGAGGTGAGCAATTACGGTATTGTAGATACGGATGCAACGGGTCGTGTCATTTCATTTCAAGAAAAACCAACGCCCGCAGAGGCGCGTTCAAACCAAGCCAGTACTGGCATTTACTTTTTTGAGCCTGAGGCCATCAACTTAATTCCTGCCAAGCAAAACTTTGATATTGGTAGCCAGTTATTCCCGCTATTGGTTGAAAATAAACTGCCGTTTTACGCACAAAAACGCCAGTATAACTGGATTGATATTGGCCGGATTTCAGATTACTGGGAAGTATTGCAACGCGTGTTGCGCGGTGAAATTAGTTATATGAAAATGCCTGGCAAAGAAGTGAAACCAGGCGTGTGGGTGGGGCTTAATACCCGTATTGATTGGGATAACGTTAAAATAACCGGCCCAGTGTATATTGATTCGGGCACGCAAATTGATGCGGGCGCTGAAATCATTGGCCCATGCTGGATATCACATGGCTCGCACATATACAAAAACGCCAAAGTCATTCGCTCCGTGTTATTTGAATACACACGCATTAGCGCTGATATGACGTTTTCTGAAATGATTGTTTCATCGAGTTACTGCGTTGATCGTGCTGGTGAAACCTATTACATTGGTGATGATCGTTGTCCACTACGCTGGGGTGATGCCAGACTGAGTGATTGATAGCGGCAAATGCGACATGCCAGCTGATATGCACTATAATGCGTCGGTTTTAAAAATATCTAATTCGGAAGAGTGGCTGAGCGGTTGAAGGCACCACCCTGGAAAGGTGGCACAGGGGCAACTCTGTCGCGGGTTCGAATCCCGCCTCTTCCGCCAAAAAAACAACGTCATTTAGCTCAGTAAACGCTACAATTACGGCATGTCTTTAACCCCTAATACCGTCAGCATTTGCTCAACTGCACGGCTAGTTCGTGGGGTCACGTTACAGCATCAACAACAGGCGCTATCCCGTGGCGCTAGCCTATGGCAAGCCCCTGAAATTTCCACCTTACCACAATGGTTAGAGGCCTTAATAGGCAATGCCGCTTTACTGGGATTACTGCCAGCGGATGCCTTACCCATCATGACTTTAAGTCCAATTGCCGAAGCCTATTTATGGGAACAAGCGATTGAAAGTTGCCTAGCCAAGAATGAAGCAAGCGCTTTGTTTGATATACGCGCCATGGCAAAAACGGCGATTGAAGCCAATAATTTAATGCTCAACTGGCAAATTACCGAAGCCGATATTAACCAGCCCTATATTACTCAAGAAACACGACAGTTTTTACGTTGGAGACATACATTTGAGACTTTATGTGCGAAACAAAATGCCATGGAGGCTAGCCGCTTAATAGCATTACACATTGCGCTAGTCACCCAGCATCAGCAAGTGATTACCGAAGCACTCACGTTACCCACCAAGATTGATTTGGCGGGGTTTGACCGCATCACGCCACTAGAAGCAAGCTTATTTGAGGTGCTTAAAGCCTGCGGCGTGCAGGTTGAAATGTTATCTAGTAGCGCGGTGAGTCAGCCAAAAATTGAATGTTATGCGATTGCCGATGCACAGCAAGAATGCCGGGCCGCAGTGGCTTGGGCTAGGCAAAAGCTGCTTGATAACCCACAAGCGCAACTGGCGATTATTAGCCCAGTGCTGGGCAATATGCGCCGCTTACTGACTGACTTGTTGGATGATGCTTTTCATCCAGAAACCTTACACAGTAGTTTTTTTGAAGCGCCACGTTGTTACGATTTTTCTTTAGGCTTATCGCTGACAGAATATCCCTTAGTGCATAGCGCCTTACAGCTATTAAGGTTGGCGACGACAAAAGCGTTACTAAGCTTTGATGAAATGACGCCCATGTTGCAAGATATCCATTGGGGGATTGAGGCTGAAATAGATGCACGCGCCCAGTTAGATGCATTTTTAAGAAAAAACCTAAATGCCAGTTATTCATTAGATGCGCTGATTAAGCAAACTAGCCGATCGCAAGGTCATGGCATTCAATTGGATAGTTTTTTTGCACACTTAGGGCAGATTGCAACGTTTCAACATAAAAGTAAAAGCAGGCAATTACCCTCGGCTTGGGTAGTGGCCTTTGTTGATTTATTAGATGCGGTTTGCTGGGCTAAAGCGCGTGCGATTTCTAGTCATGAATATCAAACGCAACAAGCTTTTTATAAAGGGTTAAATGAGTTAAGCGCCTTAGACGCCCTGTTGGGCAAGGTGAGTGCCGGTGAGGCCTTGCAAAAAGTCATCGAGCTTTGTAGTTCAACCATGTTTCAGCCAGAATCTACTGGTGATGTACACATACAAATACTGGGGCTTTTAGAAACGCCGGCGGTGGCTTTAGATGCCGTCTGGGCATTAAATATGAATGACCAGCACTGGCCGCCAGCCGTTAGACTCAACCCTTTATTGCCCGCTGAGTTACAACGCAATCGTGGCACCCCTAATGCTAGCGCTTCGGTACAGAGTCAATTTGCCGCATTAGTGCAACAACGTTTAGTCACTTGTGCGACGGAAGTGGTTTTTTCATACGCACTGAAAGAAGATGATAGGGAGCTACGACCATCGCCTCTTTTAGCTAATCAAGTGTTATCAACGAAACAAGCCGATACGATGCAGACGTTGGCAGAAAGTTTAGCCAAGCCTGCCACCATGCAGATGTTAGATGACTTTATGGCACCTCCCGTATTGCCAGAAGAAAAAGTACGTGGTGGTGTGAAGCTATTTGCCACACAAGCCATTTGCCCCGCTTGGGCGTTTTACCAATATCGCTTGGGTGCGGGTAAATTAGAAACGCCGATTGATGGTTTAGATAATATATCGCGCGGTAGTTTGCTACATAAAGTGTTGCAATTTTTTTGGCAAGATTGTCAAAGTTTAAGCAATTTAAAAGCCATGAATAGTGAGCAGCGTGTGTTGGCGATTCAGTTGGCCATTGAAAAAAGTATAGCGGCTTTAGGCCATGAAAGTGATTTTCATATTCCAGCACAAGTGATGCAGATTGAGCTACAAAGGTTGCAGCAGTTGTTAGACGTTTGGCTAGATTTAGAGTTGGTGCGAGCCGATTTTACCGTGACAGAATGTGAGAAAAAATATGCGCTAGAGGTGGATGGCTTAGCCTTAAATTTAACGATAGATCGCATCGACACTTTGGCCGATGGCGGCTTGGTGGTTATCGATTACAAAACGGGCAGTAACGTAGCCAACAAGAGCTGGGCAGATGAGCGTATTGCAGAACCGCAACTCCCCATTTATACCGTGCTGGCTTTAATGCATGAACAAGTGGCTGCGGTATGTTTTGCCAAAATACGCAGTGATGAGAGCAAGTTTATTGGGTTATCTGCCGAAACAGGGGTATTGCCAGCGGTCACAGCTTTGTCAAAAGTCAGCGCTCATTCAGCTTTTCAACGCTTTAGTGATTGGGATGCATTACTCGAACATTGGTACTTGAGTCT
>CAILFU010000087.1 GCA_903833595.1 uncultured Pseudomonadota bacterium | reverse complement strand
TGTTCGCTATTATCAGCGTCATGGAAATCTTCGTAGTAGACCAATTGATGGCCGCTACAATCTCCCAGCATCACATAGTAGTTTTCTAAGGTCAGTTGAAGTTTCTTGGCAACATCACTTTCTGTAGGCGGTTTACCTAACTCTTGCTCAAGTTGACTGATGGCAATTTCAACGTCACGCATATTTTTACGTACGCTGCGAGGTAACCAGTCTGCGCTACGTAGTTCATCAAGCATAGAACCACGAATTCTTTGAGCAGCATAAGTTTCAAATACTGCGCCGTGGGTGTCTTCATAACGATTTACAGCATCTAGTAGCCCCATCATGCCCGCTTGTATTAAGTCATCTAACTCAACACTTGGTGGTAGTTTTGCTTTGAGTTGATAGGCAAGCTTTTTCACTAAAACTGCATGCTTATTAAGTAATTCATCTTTTTGGTCTTTTTTACCATTAGCGCTATACATATATTTTCCTCTAGCTTAGATGAATGATGCCTGATTGATTTCAGTGTCATCATCATGTTTGTAGTCTAGGCGTTGAGCAATCTGCTTGAAGGCAGTAGAGGCGGTCGCCAATGGAAATGCATCAATGACAGAGCGACCAAGTTTAGCCGCACGATTAAGGTGGTCATCAAGTGGAATAGCACCAAAAAACTCCAATTCTATTTGCATAAAGCGTCGTGCTACTTGAGAGATGTTACGAAATACCATTTGTGCTTGAGCATCGGTTGCATCTCCCACAATAATGCCAAATGATCGTCGGCCAAGCTGACTGCAAATTTGCTTAATCAGTGTATATGCATGTTTGATGGATTCTGGATTACGTGTGAGTTGAATCAGGATTTCACCTTCATTGAGTGTTTTGAGTGGCAGTAAGTGTTCATTATTTAAGGTAGCATCCACCAATACAATTTCATATTGGCCCGCTAAGTCGTTAAATATACGGTTAAGTTCATTACCCGTATGACTATCCAGCACCTCTTTAATCTGATGCTTTTGCATGAGTTTTGAAAGTGAATAGCCATGATTAGAGCTCTTAATAGCGTCTTGCAAAGACGATTCTGTGTTGGCTACATTTAAAAGGGCGGGTAGTTTGTCAATACCATAACTTGCCTCACGTGAGTCTTGAGAGGCGTGCACAATAAGTACGTCACTGCCTTGACCGAGTATGGATGCGGCCAAATTAGTCAACATTCGAGGTTGATCTTGTGTGGCTGAAGCTGAAATAATAGACACGACCCTAGGTTTAGGCGTGGCCATTAAACGCCTAAGTCCAGCAGCTTGATCATTTTGGAAACTAGGCATAACTCATTCCAGATAGCTGTGATGCGTTGGCTGCATTGACCGTGTCGCCCATCACAAAGGGTAATTCGTCATTAAGAAACTGGAATGATTGATTGCTGCTAGCACTCAATTTTAGCGCGTGCTGTATTAAATATTGCTTATTGGCTAAATGAATGTCTTCTGGCACTCGTTGGCCGTTGGCAACGTAATACAGTTTTAATTTTTCCTTAATAATGACATCTAAGGCATTACCAATGGTGGCTGCTTCATCAAGCTTGGTCATCAAGCAACCATCCAAGCCTTTGCCTTTATATGCTCGGATAACATCGGTGAGGGTCTCACCTGTGCTAGTAGCATTTAGACATAGCAGTTTCTTAATTGGCATATTGGTATTGGATAGCATGGCTATTTGTTCTGCAACCATGCGATCACGTTGGCTTACGCCTACGGTATCTATCAAAATAGTATGTTTGTTTTTGAGTTCATTGAGTGCAATTTTAAGATCGGCTTCATCTTTCAC
>CAILFU010000086.1 GCA_903833595.1 uncultured Pseudomonadota bacterium | reverse complement strand
GGCACTGCCAACATAAACTGAGAAAAGAAGACTGGCGGTGTAAATATTGCGCCTATGATAAACACACCAACAAAGACAAAGCCTCGAACCTCTTTAAGATGAGACACGGACAGCCAACCAAACCGCACAATCATCACCACGGCAATAGGTACTTGGAATGCTAACCCAAAGGCAAAAAATAATGTCATTACAAAATCCAGATAATTGCCAATATCAGTCATCACCGCTACACCTGCTGGCGCAGCCCCCACAATAAAACCAAATACCACCGGGAACACTAAAAAATAGGCGAAGGCCATTCCAGTAATAAATAATAAACAACTAGCCAAAATCATTGGAATCATGAATTTTTTTTCATGTGAATATAACCCGGGCGCTACAAATGCCCATACTTGGTACATTGAGTGTGGTAAAGAGACGATGAAGGCAGCCATCATAGCCACTTTCATCGGGACAAAAAATGGTGTGGTCACAGCCGTAGCAATCATTTGTCCACCCACCGGGAGCTTACTCAATAATGGGGCAGCAAGCAGTGCATATATCTTATTAGCAAATGGGAAAAATGCGATGAACACAATGATAAAACCAACCACAATGCGCAACAATCGATTGCGTAATTCAATTAAATGGGAAATGAAATTTTCAGTTGGTGTCACTAGATTTATTTAAACTTTATTTTTGACTTCTTTAGACATGTCTTTATCTTGCGGATTCGGCTCTTGAAAATCTAATTCTTGCGTCAGCTCATACGTTTTTCGTTGAAAATTAACTTGCGTCTTAGTCGCCGTTTCTTTAATTTCTTGCTGTAGTTGCTGTAACTCTTGGAAACGAACTTCACGATTTACTTCTTCTTTAACTTGCGCCACATATCTTTGCATGCGACCAGCGAGAGCCCCGAGCGTACGCGCAACTTTAGGCAGCTTCTCTGGGCCAATGACAATCAATGCCACTACAGCAATGACTATCAGCTCAGAGAAAGATACATCAAACACTTAAGTTTTGCTTTATAGGAAACTATTTAGCTACTGTTTTTTTAACAGCAGGCTTTTTAACTACTGGTTTTTTTGCAGCCGTGCTTTTTGCTACTGAACTAGTTGTAGATTTAGCTTTAACGGGTGCTCGTTTTTTTGGTATCACCTTTACCACAGGCACTTCAGCTTCAATTAAAATTGAAGCTGCGTCTTTGGACTCTGAAACGTCGCCACTCTTACCCTCGGCCATAGCATCTTTAAAGCTTTTTACTGCACCACCCACATCGCCACCGAGATTACGTAGTTTTTTAGTGCCAAATATCAGCACCACAATAATTAATACAATCAACCAATGCCAAATACTAAATGAACCCATGATCATTCTCCTGAAATATTAAGGTTAAGCTTTAGGAAACTTTCCACCACTCATCACATGAATGTGAATATGAAACACTTCTTGCCCGCCGTCTGCACCGGTATTGATGAGCGTTTTAAAGCCCGCCAACCCCTGCTCTTTTGCAAGTTTAGTTGCAAGCAATAACACCTTACCCAACAATGACTGGTGTTGGGTTTCGCAACTAGCCAAACTTTCGATATGTAGTTTTGGCACAATCAAAAAATGTACACTAGCAGAAGGGTTAATGTCATGAAATGCAATAACATCTTCATCTTCATAGATTTTTTTAGACGGGATTATGCCGTTCACAATTTTACAGAAAATGCAGTCCACACTCATTTCTCTGCACTTTTTTCAAATCTCGACGCCTTCTCTGCAATACCAGAAAGTCCTTCACGTCTTGCTAATTCATCCAATACATCTTGTGGTTTTAAGTCTGCCTGAGCCAACATCACTAGTGTATGAAACCAAAGATCAGCTGTTTCGTAAATTAAATGTTGCTTATCCGCATTTTTAGCCGCTAGAATAGTTTCCGTGGCCTCTTCTCCAACTTTTTTCAGAATACTATCCATGCCTTTAGCATACAATTTAGCCACATAAGAAGTCTCTGGGTCAGCGCCCTTACGTTGCTCTAACAATTCAGCTAAGCGATTTAGTATGTCATTCATATTTTTATGCTTCGGCCTAATAAATATCTTTTGGATCTTTAATAATGGGTTGATCTATTACCCAAGCTTCATTTTCCAGCGCCTTAAAAAAACAATTATGGCGGCCTGTATGACAGGCAATACCGCCTATCTGCTGCACCTTAATTAACAAGACATCTTCATCACAATCAAGGCGAATTTCACGTACGTGTTGGACATGTCCAGATTCTTCGCCTTTACGCCACAACTTATTGCGTGAACGTGACCAATACACTGCTTGTTTAGTCTCGCATGTCAATTGCAATGCTTCTGGGTTCATCCATGCAAACATCAATATAGTGCCAGTATCGAATTCTTGTGCTATCACTGGCACCAAACCGTTACTATCCCAGCGAATTTCATCTAGCCAGCTCATAGTCTAACTTCTATGCCATGCTGTGCCATATACGCTTTAGCTTGTTTAACCGTATATTCACCATAGTGAAAAATACTGGCTGCCAACACTGCATCAGCGCCTCCTATTTTTACACCATCGACCAAGTGCTGCAAGTTGCCCACGCCACCAGAGGCAATAATCGGCACCTCGACAGCATCTGAAATCGCTCGATTTAATGGATTATTAAACCCAATTTTAGTCCCGTCACGATCCATACTTGTTACCAATAATTCTCCTGCCCCTAAGCTAGCCATGTACGCAGCCCACTTAACAGCATCTAAGCCAGTGGCTTTACGCCCACCATGCGTGAACACTTCCCACTCAAATGGTTGATTGTCTACCTTTTTAGCATCTATGGCTACTACGATACATTGCGAACCAAATCGACTCGCTGCATCTGCCACCATCTGGGGATTCAAAACTGCAGTCGTGTTAATGCTTACTTTATCAGCGCCTGCATTAAGTAATCGACGAACATCCTCAACCTCACGCACACCGCCACCAACCGTCAGGGGGATAAATACTTGCGAAGCTACTTGTTCAATAATATGAAGAATTAAGCCTCTGTTATCTGAGCTTGCTGTAATATCTAAAAAAGTGAGCTCATCTGCACCTTGGTCGTCATATCGTTTAGCAATCTCTACTGGGTCGCCAGCATCTCTAAGTTCGAGAAAATTAATACCTTTAACTACCCGTCCATCGGTCACATCTAAGCAAGGAATGATGCGTTTAGCGAGCACTTAATTCGTCCGCAAGCTTTTGTGCAGCTGTAAAATCTAAAGTGCCTTCGTAAATTGCACGGCCTGTAATGGTGCCAATAATACCCTCAGAAGCAACCGCGCAAAGTTTGCGAACATCATCTAAATTTGTTACCCCGCCAGAAGCAATCACTGGAATTGTTAATGCTTGTGCTAACGCAACTGTCGCCTCAATATTCACGCCAGTTAGCATGCCATCGCGACCTATATCGGTATAAACGATTGAACTGACCCCATAATCTTCGAATTTTTTTGCTAAATCAATGACATCATGTCCAGTAAGTTTAGACCATCCATCTACCGCAACCTTGCCATCTTTAGCATCTAGCCCCACGATAATTTGACCAGGAAATGCATCACAAGCTTCATGTAAAAAACCAGGGCTTTTAACAGCTGCAGTACCAATGATTACATAATCAATGCCGTTATCTAAATAACGTTCTATAGTTTCTAAATCGCGAATACCGCCGCCCAACTGAATGGGAATATCACCCCCAACCGCCTTAACGATAGATTTAATGGCGGATTCATTCACAGGCTTGCCGGCAAAAGCTCCATTTAAATCCACTAAATGCAAACGCTTACCACCACGGTCGACCCAATGGCGGGCCATTGCACCTGGATCTTCGGAAAACACCGTGGATTCTTCCATTAAACCTTGTTTTAGTCTGACACATTGGCCATCTTTGAGATCAATTGCTGGGATAATTAACATAGTAGTATTAGATTATAATTAAAATTTGTTGGATCAACTTATAGATTAATAACGAGAGGTTACACTTAATTCTTAAGGCGTCCAGTTTACAAAATTGCTTAACATTTGCAAACCGGCACTTGCACTTTTTTCAGGATGAAATTGCACTGCAAATAGATTATCTTTTGCAATTGCACTGGTAAAGCGATTTGGATACTCACTAAACCCTGCCGTCATCTGCTCATCATCCGGCTTTACATAATAGCTATGTACATAATAAAAACGTGCCCCATCTTCAATGCCTTGCCATAAAGCGTGCGGCTTAGTAGCGCTAGTTTCATTATGATGGATTTGATACACTTGATTCCAGCCCATATGTGGAACTTTAAGTTTTTCGCCACTGCTACTCTTCATATCAACTGCAGTAAAACGCTTTACATTACCCTTAAACAAACCTAACCCTGCGGAGTCACCCTCCTCAGAGTGCTCAAATAACATTTGCAGCCCGATACAAATACCTAAAAATGGCTTATTTTTCGCTGCAGATAACACCACTTGCCTCAATCCACGCGCATCCAACTCACGAATACAATCTGGCATTGCACCTTGCCCAGGAAAAACAATTCTTTCTGCATTAGCTATTTCAGCGGGGTTATTGGTAACCAATATGGTTTTTTGAGGTGCAACATGCTCTAGTGCTTTAGACACTGAGCGCAAATTGCCCATGCCATAATCAACTACTGCGATATCAATTTTTTTCATTCGTCGATCTTAATTAGGTTGCCACACAAACTTTAAGCGTCAACTTTATAAGCTTCCTTTGGTAGATGGCATGATGCCTTCCATACGCGGATCCATTTCGACAGCCATACGCAGTGCACGGCCAAATGCTTTGAAAATCGTTTCAGCCTGATGATGGGCATTGTGACCTTTTAGATTATCGATATGCAATGTGACATTGGCATGATTGACAAATCCTTGAAAAAATTCATGAATCAAATCCACATCAAATTCACCTACAGCGGCACGGGTGAATACACAATCAAACTCTAAGCCTGGTCGGCCAGAAACATCTAAGACTACACGTGACAACGCCTCATCGAGTGGTACATAAGCGTGTCCGTAACGGCGTATGCCTTTTTTATCCCCTATAGCCTTTGCAAAAGCTATACCGATAGTAATGCCAATATCTTCAACAGTATGATGTGCATCGATGTGTAAATCGCCCTTAGCATTAACGGCAATGTCCATCATGCCGTGGCGAGCTATCTGATCAAGCATGTGATCTAAAAATCCCAAGCCCGTATTGAATTGAGAAACACCCGTACCATCTAAATTAATGGCAACAGTAATTTTTGTTTCTAAAGTATCTCTTACAACTTCAGCTGATCGCATATTGAATCACTTGATAAAAAGTGTATATAAATTGATATATTGCATTTTAACCTAAACCAGTTGCACTTGGGCCTTTGCGTGAGTTATCTAAACAACTTTTCCAAATTAATCTAAATAACAACACCTAATAAATAAAAAAGCCTAGCAAGATATATATCTTTACTAGGCTTTTTATTCGTCAGCTTACGCTAATTACTCTTCGTACTCATCATCTTAGCAAACATGCCGCAAAGTGATGTGCTATAAAAGATTAATTATTTAGCAGCTTCAGCAGGTGCAGCTTCTGCAGCTGGTGCAGCCGCTTCAGCAGCAGGTGCTGCATCTGCAGGTGCAGCAACTTCGGCAGCAGGAGCAACCTCAGCAGGTGCTGGTGCTTTATTAAACATAGTGAACAATGCAAACAATACTACTGCAGCGATAATCCATGGAAGGAATTTTTTAACGCCACCAGCACTTGCAGAACCGCCATGTGCAATTGCTGTAATTTCAGCAGCAGCAGCAGCAGGATCAGTAGCGCCGTAGATAGCAGCACCAGCAACAATAATTGTTGCACCAGCATCTTTAACTTGTTGTGTTGTAGCAGCTTTAACGCCACCAGCAACAGAAATATCAACGCCTAGACCTAAACCAGCTACCATCGCCAAATCATTAAATGGTGTTTGACCTGCAGCTTGTTGATCTAAACCTGTGTGAACGCCAATGATGTGCGCGCCTAATTTAGCCACTTCAATAGTACGGGTTTTTTTGTCAGCAACGTTGATTAAATCAACTTGTGCTTTTTTACCGTATTTGTTTGCAACATCAATTACGCCTTTGATAGTACCAATGTCGGCAGTACCTAAAACTGTACAGATATCTGCACCAGCTTTGTAGAATGGCTCAGCTTCGTAGAAACCGGCGTCCATTGTTTTTAAATCAACTAAAATTTTGTTGTTTGGGAATTTAGCACGTAAAACTTCAAGCAATTTGATACCGTTATGCTTAATGCAAGGTGTACCAATTTCCAAGATATCTACATGTGGAGCAACTTTAGTTGCTAAAGCGACGGTACCGTCAAAATCTAATGAGTCTAATGCCATTTGGGTTTGTGCCATGCTACATCCTCCAACTAAAAAGTAAATCTGAATTAGATTTACTTAAGATTAAAAATACGAATTGAATAGTTTTTTGTGCGCAAAACACACATTGCGCGATAATAACACGCACTTAATGTGAATTTAATATTTTTTTTGTTAATTTGAAAATTTTCACTACATTTACAGTAATTATATAAACGTATTACAGATTTAAGTCGTTAAGTTAGGCTTTATGAAAGATTTGCTACGCTTCAATCAATAGCTCTGAAAGTGCGCTAATAAGTATTATTGATTGCGCGTCCGTCCCAATCGTGATTCTTATATAGGGAGAAATACGACTTGGCGACTTAAAATGGCGCACGATAATATTTTTATGTCGAAGTAGCGTGGTTAATTCTGCACCATCTTTAACTTGATGCTTGGCAAAAATAAAGTTTGCGCCTGAAGGCAGTACTGTAAAACCCAGGCTTGTTAAATTATTCACTAGCGTATTGCGTGTAGCCACAACCTTGCTACATGTAGACTGAAAATATGTGTCATCTTGCATCGCTGCGACAGCCCCAGCAGATGCCAGCCTATCAATCGGATACGAATTAAAACTATCTTTCACCCGCGTCAATGCCTCTATTAAATCCGATGAACCTAAAGCATAACCAACCCGTAAGCCTGCTAAAGAACGTGCTTTGGATAAGGTATGTATCACTAACAAGTTTGGGTAAGTGTTAATTAAATTAACTGCAGACTCTGTACCGAAATCAACATAAGCTTCATCTACCACCACTATTGACTGAGTATTGATTTTTAATAGCTTTTCAATGCTAGCCAATGCTAGCGGTATACCTGTTGGTGCATTAGGGTTGGGAAATATGATGCCACCATTAGGTAGATCATAATCATCAATATTGATTGTGAAATCTTCGGCCAATGGAATTGCTTGGTACTCAATGTCATATAAACCGCAATATACTGGATAAAAACTATAAGTAATGTCGGGGAACAACAAAGGCCTACTATGTTTTAAAAGTGCATGAAATACATGTGCCAACACTTCATCTGAGCCATTACCCACAAATACTTGGCTAGCTTTTAGTCCGTGCGTATGAGCAATAGTCGCTTTAAGTACATCCGAGTTTGGGTCTGGATATAAACGTAGAGATTCACCCACTTCAAGCTTAAGAGCTTCAATCACCTTAGGACTAGGGCCATAAGGATTTTCATTGG
>CAILFU010000085.1 GCA_903833595.1 uncultured Pseudomonadota bacterium | reverse complement strand
TGTGATTATGCAATAGAAGCGATTAAAACGATTGTGAATGCAGGTGTGCCAACTTTTGGAATTTGTTTGGGGCATCAGTTGTTGGCCTTGGCAAGCAATGCCAAAACACACAAAATGAAATTTGGACACCATGGTGCAAACCACCCAGTACAAGATACCAAAACTAAGCGCGTTTACATTACCAGTCAGAATCATGGCTTTGCAGTTGATGCAGCAAGCTTACCCGCTAATATTAAAACCACTCATATTTCCCTGTTTGATGGCAGTTTGCAGGGGATTGCACGTACCGACAAACCTGCGTTTAGTTTTCAGGGTCACCCTGAGGCCAGTCCAGGCCCAACGGAAATGAGTTATTTATTTGATAACTTTATTAGCATGATGAAAGAAAAACAAATGTAGCTGCAGACAAGTGCGGATAAACGCAGATGCTTAAACTTGCGTAAGTTTTAAAATGAATTATTGATTTTTTAATGGATTTTATAGGAATAAAAACAAATAAATTTACAATAAATGAATGCTCAAAATAGCTTTTTGCGTTCATCTGCGTTTATTTGTGGCTAAATAATTATGGCAAAACGTACAGACATTAAATCTATTCTTATTATCGGTGCAGGTCCGATTGTTATTGGTCAAGCTTGCGAATTCGATTACTCTGGTGCGCAAGCCTGTAAGGCGCTTCGCGAAGAAGGATATCGCGTTATATTGGTGAACTCTAACCCAGCTACCATTATGACTGATCCTGAAATGGCAGATGCGACTTACATTGAGCCTGTGACATGGCAGGTGGTTGAGAAGATTATTGCTAAAGAACGCCCAGATGCATTGCTACCAACCATGGGTGGGCAAACAGCGCTTAATTGTGCATTAGATTTAGATAAACATGGCGTGCTAGCCAAATATAAAGTTGAGCTTATCGGGGCGTCAAAAGAAGCAATTGATAAGGCGGAAGATCGTCAAAAATTCAAAGAAGCAATGACAAAAATTGGCTTGGGTTCTGCGCGGTCAGTGATTGCGCACAGCATGGAAGAAGCTTTGCAAGTTCAGCCAAGTATTGGTTACCCAGCGATTATTCGTCCATCATTTACCATGGGTGGCAGTGGTGGCGGTATCGCCTATAACCGTGAAGAGTTTATGACAATTTGTGAGCGCGGCCTAGATGCTTCTCCGACCAAAGAATTGTTGATTGAAGAATCGTTACTCGGTTGGAAAGAGTACGAGATGGAAGTGGTGCGTGATTCTGCTGATAACTGCATTATCATTTGTTCGATTGAAAATTTAGACCCTATGGGCGTTCACACAGGCGACTCAATCACTGTCGCGCCGGCACAGACGCTGACGGATAAAGAATATCAAATTATGCGCAATGCCTCATTGGCAGTATTGCGTGAAATTGGCGTAGATACCGGTGGTTCAAACGTTCAGTTTGCGATTAATCCAGCTGATGGTCGCATGATTGTTATTGAAATGAACCCGCGTGTATCACGTTCATCAGCGCTAGCGTCAAAAGCAACAGGTTTCCCAATTGCAAAGGTGGCGGCAAAACTAGCGGTTGGGTTCACTTTGGATGAACTTAGAAATGAAATTACGGGGGGCGCTACACCGGCTTCATTTGAACCATCGATTGATTACGTGGTTACAAAAATTCCTAGATTTGCGTTTGAAAAATTCCCCCAAGCAGACTCTCGTTTAACCACACAAATGAAATCAGTCGGTGAGGTGATGGCAATAGGCCGTACTTTCCAAGAATCATTCCAAAAAGCCCTGCGTGGCCTTGAGGTTGGCGTTGATGGCTTAGATGAAAAAACCACGGATTTAGACACCATTACTAAAGAAATGGGTGTGCCAGGGCCAGAGCGTATTTGGTATGTGGGTGACGCGTTTAGAATGGGGATGACAGTTGCAGAAGTCTATGACATTTCTAAAATAGACCATTGGTTCTTGGTGCAAATTAAGGATCTAATTGATAGAGAGCAAGCGCTTAAAGGTAAGCAGATAGCAGATTTAGACAAACCAGCCATGCTTAAATTAAAGCGCAGTGGTTTTTCTGATAGACGTTTAGCGACGCTACTTAATACTGATCAACATGCGGTACGTGCTTATAGACAAGCTTTACAAGTCCGCCCTGTGTATAAGCGTGTTGATACTTGCGCAGCAGAGTTTGCAACCAATACCGCTTATATGTATTCTACCTATGAGGAGGAATGCGAAGCAGCTCCAACAAATAATAAGAAAATTATGATTTTAGGTGGTGGCCCAAATAGAATTGGTCAGGGCATTGAGTTTGATTATTGTTGCGTCCATGCCGCATTTGCGATGCGTGAAGATGGCTATGAAACGATTATGGTCAACTGTAATCCTGAAACCGTTTCAACGGATTATGACACTTCAGATCGCCTGTATTTTGAGCCTGTGACATTAGAAGATGTATTGGAAATTGTTGCCTTAGAAAAACCAGTTGGCGTCATTGTGCAATATGGTGGACAAACACCATTAAAACTTGCGCGCGCATTAGAAAAAGCGGGCGTGCCAATTATTGGTACGACACCTGACGCTATCGATAAAGCCGAAGATCGTGAGCGCTTTCAAAAAATGTTGCAAGAGTTAGGATTAAAGCAACCACCAAACCGTACAGCTAGAACGCCAGAAGAAGCGATTCGCCTAGCATTGGAGATTGGTTATCCCCTAGTCGTACGCCCAAGTTATGTACTGGGTGGTCGCGCAATGGAGATTGTACAAGAACAATCACAACTAGAACGCTATATGCGCGAAGCGGTCAAAGTATCAAACGAGTCGCCAGTATTGCTTGATAGATTCTTGAATGATGCCCTCGAAGTTGATGTTGATGCACTTTGTGATAATACCGGTGATGTCATCATCGGCGGTATTATGGAGCACGTTGAGCAAGCAGGTGTTCACTCTGGTGACTCAGCCTGTTCATTACCGCCGTATAGTTTGTCATCTAAGTTGCAAGATGAATTGCGTGATCAAACTAAACAAATGGCGCGTGCCTTAGGCGTGGTTGGTTTAATGAACGTACAGTTCGCCATTCAAGGTAAAACAGTATTCGTGTTAGAGGTGAATCCACGTGCATCAAGAACCGTACCATTTGTCTCTAAAGCCTGTGGTTTGCAATTGGCTAAAGTAGCAGCACGTTGCATGATAGGGACCTCACTTAAAGCACAGGGCGTCACGCGTGAGATCATTCCGCCATTCTATTCAGTCAAAGAAGCGGTATTCCCTTTCATTAAATTCCCAGGGGTTGATACTATTTTAGGTCCTGAAATGAAGTCTACCGGTGAAGTAATGGGGGTTGGCGCTACATTTGCTGAAGCTTTCCTTAAGTCACAACTTGGGGCATCTACAAAGCTGCCTGAAGGGGGTCGAGCATTTATTAGTGTGCGTAAAGAAGACTACAATAAAGTGGTTGAAATTGCCCATGCATTACATGATCTTGGCTTCGAGTTAGTGGCTACTAAGGGTACTGCCACGGCACTCACTGCCAATGGATTGAAAGTAGCCTCTGTGAATAAAGTGGCTGAAGGCCGTCCGCATATTGTCGATATGATTAAAAATGGCGATATCAGTTTTATTGTTAACGTAACAGAAGATAAGCGTGCTGTTGCTGATTCATACGAAATTCGGCGTAGTGCCTTGCAAAATAAAGTGACCTACTATACAACCCTAGCGGGTGCAAAGGCAGCCTGTGTAGGTATGGCGCATATGCAAGAGTTGACGGTAGAGTCCTTACAAGACTTGCATAAAAAGCTGGCTTAAAATACACTTAAGCTAGCTATTTTAAACAACGTTATTTAATTTTATTCTTTTAAAGCCACACTCAGATTGGGTGTGGTTTATTTTTTATTCAGAGGTTTTTCAAGATGGCAGTTATCCAAGTCCCCGTTACCGTTAAAGGTGTCGCGCTATTAAAAGAAGAGTTGCTACGTTTGCGTAGTGTAGATCGTCCTGATGTGATTCAGGCGATTGCAGAAGCGCGTGCGCAGGGGGATTTATCTGAAAATGCCGAGTATGAAGCGGCAAAAGAGCGCCAAAGTTTTATTGAAGGCCGTATTTCAGAGCTGGAAGCCAAGCTTTCTAATGCAATGATTATTGATCCGACGACACTGCATGCTGATGGGCGCTGCGTATTTGGTGCAACTGTTAGAATTGAAGATTTGGATAGCGGCACAATTATCACCTATCAAATTGTGGGGGATGATGAGGCTGATATTAAAAATGGTAAAATTTCTATTAGTTCGCCAATTTCACGGGGTTTAATTGGCAAGTCAGAAGGTGATGTGGCTGAAGTCATGGCGCCCGGTGGCGTTAAAGAGTACGAAATTTTAGACGTTCAATACATTTAATAATACTAATTTCCCTTTAGCAGAAAGGTAGTACAGTATGAAAAATAATTGGTCGGATAAGTTTAGCTTAATTTTGATTACCCTGTGGGTAGGTGCTTTATGGACCACAGGCGCAGTCGCTTATGTGCTATTTAACTCACTGCAAGATGGCCAGTTAGCTGGGCAGCTTGCAGGTCAATTTTTTAACGATGTGTCCTATTTGGGTCTATTTTCTGCATTTTTCTTACTGGTTCAACGTTTGTTTAGTTTTGGTACAACTGCACTAAAACAATCGTATTTCTGGGCGATATTGGTGATGCTTTTGCTAGTGCTTGCAGGCCACTTTGGCATTCAACCTATATTGGCACAATTAAAAGCCGATGCATTGCCTAGCGACGTGATGCAGAGTGTTTTTTCTGATAGATTCAAAACTTGGCATGGCGTAGCAAGCATTGCGTATGTGGTGCAATGCCTACTAGGTTTTGTGGTGGTACTTAAAAAATAAAGATTTACTTCTGAGGCACTACAATTTTAGGCTTAGTTGATTGACGATAGACGACTAATTGCTTCCCAATTTGATGTACAGCAACCGCATTAGTTTGCGTACAAATATCAGACAGCATTTGTGTGCGTAATGCTTTATCATCAATCATTACTTTGATTTTAATAAGCTCATGTGCATCTAAATTAACGTTAATTTCTTTCATAACGCCCTCTGATAAGCCTTTATTGCTAATCATGACAACGGGGTTTAAGCTATGAGCAAGGCCACGTAAGTAGCTAATTTGTTTTGAATTCACTGGGTTTCTTCTTTGGGATTATTCTTGAGTATATTATTTATATGGGCGAAGTTTAACAGATGAAGCTAAAACCTTCCAGCAAAGCTTGGATTCACGAGCATATCAACGATGAATTTGTGAAGCGCGCACAAAAAGAAGGCTATAGAGCCCGTGCCGCATATAAGCTGATTGAGATTGATGATAAGGATAAATTGATTAAGCCTGGCATGACGATTGTAGATTTAGGCGCAACACCAGGTAGCTGGTCACAAGTAGCCGTGCAGCGATTAAAGGGCCAAGGTCGAATTATTGCCTTAGATTTGTTGGAAATGGAGCCAATCAAAGGCGTGGAATTTATAAAAGGTGACTTTCGTGAAGATGCTGTTTTAAAGCAGCTAGAAAATAGTTTAAATGGTAAGCAAGTAGACCTTGTAATTGCTGACATGGCACCCAATATATCAGGTATTACTATTGTTGACCAAGCGGGTGCGGCCTATTTAACGGAATTAGCACTGGAGTTTAGTAAAGACTGGTTGAAACCAAGCGGTAATTTTTTGGTCAAGGTATTCATTGGTGAGGGTTTTGACGAAATTTTACTCAATATGCGTGCAATGTTTGATAAAGTTGTCACACGCAAACCAAAAGCCTCACGAGGCAGAAGTAGTGAAGTCTATTTGCTAGGGCTAGGTCGAAAATAAGCTAGGTAGCTAATAATATAGCGGCTAAATATAGCTTTATTTAATGACAGCAAGCTAAGTTTTAAGCATAAAATGTAAGTTAAGTTTACCCTTTTAAAAAGGAATCAGATTTTGAACAACATATTTAAGAATGTGGCCATTTGGTTAGCGATTGCCATGGTGTTATTGGCCATTTTCAATATATCTGGCGTGAAAAATGGTGCAGATAGCCAAGTTGTGTATTCTCAATTCATTCAAGAAGTCAAAGATGGACGAATTGCTAAAGTGCAAATCGACGGGCGCGTATTGCGTGGTACGACGCATGACGGTAAAAAATTCAACACCTACGCACCTACAGATCCTTGGTTAGTCTCTGACTTGCTCAAGAATAATGTCGTGGTTGAAGCTAAGCCAGATGAAGAACAATCATTCTTGATGAGTATTTTTGTGTCATGGTTCCCCATGATATTGTTGATTGGCGTTTGGATATTTTTCATGCGTCAAATGCAAAGTGGTGGCAAAGGTGGCGGTCCTTTTTCATTTGGTAAAAGTAAAGCACGTCAGCTTGATGAAACTAATAACCAAACGACTTTTGCCGATGTTGCAGGTTGTGACGAAGCTAAAGAAGAAGTGACGGAAATTGTTGAATTTTTACGTGACCCAACTAAATTTCAAAAATTAGGCGGTCGCATCCCTCGTGGCATTTTAATGGTTGGCCCTCCGGGGACTGGTAAAACTTTATTAGCGCGAGCGATTGCCGGTGAGGCGAAAGTCCCATTTTTTACTATTTCTGGATCTGACTTTGTTGAAATGTTTGTTGGGGTGGGGGCATCTCGCGTGCGTGATATGTTTGAGCAAGCGAAGAAAAGTTCACCGTGCATTATCTTCATTGATGAGATTGATGCGGTAGGCCGAAGTCGTGGATCTGGTACGGGTGGCGGTAACGATGAGCGTGAGCAAACATTAAACCAATTACTAGTCGAGATGGATGGTTTCGAAGGTAATTCTGGCGTCATTGTCATTGCCGCAACTAACCGTGCTGATGTTTTAGATAAAGCTTTGCTACGTCCTGGTCGTTTTGACAGGCAGGTCATGGTGTCTTTGCCAGACATTAAAGGCCGTGAGCAAATTCTAATGGTACATATGCGAAAAGTGCCTGTTGACCCTGATGTGAAAGCAGATATTTTAGCGCGTGGCACGCCTGGTTTCTCCGGCGCTGATTTAGCTAATTTGGTCAATGAAGCTGCTTTATTTGCTGCCCGTCGTAATAAACGCACGGTAGACATGCAAGATTTTGAGGATGCAAAAGATAAAATCTACATGGGTCCAGAACGCAAGTCTATGGTGATGCGTGAAGAAGAGCGTCGCAATACCGCATATCATGAGTCTGGCCATGCAGTAGTGGCTAAGTTGTTGCCTAAGGCTGACCCAGTGCATAAAGTAACGATTATGCCTCGTGGTTGGGCGCTTGGTCTTACATGGCAGTTGCCAGAGTTTGATCGCATTAGTAATTACAAAGACAAAATGCTAGAAGAAATTTCTATATTATTCGGCGGCCGTATTGCCGAAGAGATTTTTATGCATCAAATGTCTACGGGAGCCTCGAATGACTTTGAGCGTGCTACTAAGCTAGCACGTGATATGGTGACGCGTTATGGCATGTCTGATGCGCTTGGCACTATGGTATACGCCGGCAGTGAGCAAGATTCATTCTTCGGTAATATGAGTTCAAAAACCGTATCAGAAGCGACTCAACAAAAAGTAGATGCAGAAATTCGTCGCATACTAGACGAGCAGTATGGACTGGCGCGTAAATTGCTGGAAGATAATCGAGATAAAGTGGAAGCGATGACTGCGGCGCTGATGGAGTATGAAACGATAGATGCTGACCAGATCAATGACATTATGGCGGGCATTGCTGTTCGCCCACCAAAGCCTACGCAAAGCAAAGCGAATCCACCTAAAGATAGTGGCGCTAGCGGTTTAGGGGCCAACCCAGCACCGCAACCAGCGGCTAAAACTTAAGTACTTATCATTACAAATGTAAAAAGGGCTAGAGAATCTAGCCCTTTTTTACATCTTTTTTTAAGTATAATTAAATTATGAATTTCCCCTGCGGTAAATACAGACTTAATCTGAATCGCCCTCATGTGATGGGGATTGTGAACGTCACCCCAGATTCATTTTCTGATGGCGGTAAGTTCTCATCAACCAATTTGGCTGTAGCGCATGCTCTAAAATTAATCAGTGAAGGTGCAGATATTTTAGACATAGGGGGCGAATCTACTCGCCCCGGCGCTGAACCGGTCAGTTTAGATGAAGAATTGAATCGTGTTATTCCGGTGATCGAAGCTTTGCATAAGGTGTCATCTGTACCTATTTCAGTCGATACCTATAAGCCTGAAGTGATGAGATTAGCGATTGCTGCAGGGGCTGACATGGTTAATGATGTGCGCGCCTTGCAGGAAGAAGGTGCTTTGGAAGTTGTTGCAAATAGTCAAGCGGGTGTGTGTTTAATGCACATGCAAGGTACACCACAAACCATGCAGCTATCACCAAGTTATGTGGATGTAGTCAATGAAGTTAAACAGTTTTTAACTGATCGGTTGAATGTGGCCTTAGCCTCTGGTATTACTAAAAATCGTATTTTGCTAGATCCTGGGTTTGGTTTTGGTAAGACCCGTACACATAACATTGAGTTGATTAAACATTTAGACCAATTGACTGAGATAGGCCAACCATTACTGGTTGGCCTATCTCGTAAATCAGTGTTAGCAGCAATTGCAGGGGCTGATGAAAGTCAGCGATTATACGCAGGCATAGCAGCTTCTATTGTTTCGGCAATGAAAGGCGCTAAAATACTGCGTGTACATGATGTAAAAGCCACGGTAGATGCATTAAAAGTACTGATAGCAATACAATAAACAGGGATTAAATAATGACAAAAAAATACTTCGGCACAGATGGCATACGTGGCAAGGTCGGCGAGTATCCTATTACGCCAGATTTTTTGATGCGGTTAGGGTATGCTGCAGGCAAAGTATTAACTTCAATGAGTAGCAACCTTGCAAAAGGCGCCCATCCTGCAGTGTTAATTGGCAAAGATACGCGTATTTCGGGCTATATGTTAGAGGCAGCTTTAGAGGCCGGTCTTTCAGCTGCTGGTGTTGATGTTTTACTCACAGGCCCAATGCCAACGCCTGCAGTCGCTTATTTGACACGTGCTTTGCGTGCACAAGCTGGCATTGTGATTTCTGCTTCACACAACCCTTATTATGATAATGGCATTAAGTTTTTCTCAAGCGAAGGTGCAAAGCTAGGCGATGATATTGAGCATGCTATTGAGGCAGAGTTAGATAAGCCCATGCAGGTCATGGAATCAGCTATGCTGGGTAAAGCCCGTCGTATTGATGATGCGGCAGGCCGGTATATTGAGTTTTGTAAAAGCACATTCCCTAGTGATATGGACTTACGTGGCTTAAAGATTGTTTTAGATTGCGCACACGGCGCCACCTATCATGTAGCACCTAATGTATTTCATGAGTTAGGGGCAGAGATTATTTCGATTGGTAACAAACCAGACGGCTTGAATATTAATGAGCAGGTTGGCTCAACGCATCCACAAGCTTTGCAAAACGCTGTGCTAGAACATCAGGCTGATTTAGGTATTGCTTTTGATGGTGATGGCGACCGGGTGATGATGGTGGATGCATACGGCAATTTATTAGATGGTGACCAGTTGCTTTACATTATTGCATTGGGTTTACATGCAAAAGGTGAGCTTAAAGGCGGAGTGGCAGGCACGCTTATGACTAACCTTGCGTTAGAACATGCTTTGCAAAAAAATCACATTCCATTTGCACGCGCTAAAGTCGGTGATCGTTATGTGTTAGAACTGCTTAATGAGAAAAGATGGGTATTAGGCGGTGAAAATTCAGGACACATTTTGACCTTGGATAAGCATAGCAGCGGTGACGCTATTATTGCGGCCTTACAAGTATTGCATGCGCTGATATTAAGCGGTAAGACTCTGGCAGATTTACGTGAAGATTTAGTGTTATATCCACAAGTGCTGATTAATGTAGTCACGGCAAAAAAAATAGATTTAGATTATCATGATCAAATTCAAGCGGCGGTAAAAACAGCAGAAAAAGAGTTGGCAGGTCGAGGTCGTGTACTTCTTAGAGCTTCTGGCACTGAACCTAAAATCCGCGTGATGGTAGAAGGTGAAGATGGTGTATTGGTACAAAAATTAGCCGAAACTATTACACTGGCAGTCAAAATAGCAACAGGCGCTTGAAGTTAAAGCTCTTGGTCGCCACCATCGAGTTTAGGCGCTAGTTTCAAAAAACCTTCATATTACTTTCATCTATCAGTCACATATCAATGACATGCTAGCCTTTATGTTGAAGTTAAAGGTCATTGAATTGAGGGGTGGTGATGTCATATAGAATGCGTTTGTATTTAAATCAGATGCATCGTCTAGATAGCAACCTATGTCTAGCCGTCAATCAGACAAGTCAATACCGGTTGATACGCGATTGTTTTAGAGCGGTGAGCAGGTTGGGCGATGGTGTATTTTGGTATGGTTTAATGCTGATGATACTGATTGTCAAAGGCGCCCAAGGCGTAACGCCAGTCATACATATGGCACTTGCAGGCCTGCTTGGCACCATGCTTTATAAATGGTTAAAAGGCAAAACCCTGCGTCCGCGTCCTTATGAGGTGCATCAAGATATTTTCTTGACGGGGAAGCCACTTGATAAATTCAGCTTTCCATCAGGACACACTTTGCATGCAGTCGTGTTTGGCGTGGTAGTACTCAATTACTACCCACAATTAGCATTTATTATCTTACCTTTTACCACTATGGTTGGTTTGTCTCGGGTAGTACTCGGCTTACACTACCCTAGTGACGTTTTGGCCGGTGCTTTAATCGGCAGTCTAATTGCGGGACTATCTTTTTTAGTCGTTTAAAATGCTTGGTGTGCAAGGGCTCATATCGCATAGCAATTAAAGTTTAGATTAAGACTTAATCTAGTTTTTCAATACCCATCAATTTAAGTGCATGCTTTTCATAAATAGGTTCTGAGCTGCCCGCTTTCTTCTTGCAAATGAAGTATTTTTCAAAAGCAATTTTTGCCAAGTGTACCCACCTACCTTTTTTATACTAATTCAAATTTCGTGGTGGAATCTTAGGTGGTGTGACAAATAAAGCCCCCGTATCACGAATATAAGCTAGGAAAAGCGAGTTAAGTTTAAAAAGTCTGTGCGTAAGATTAGCAATATCGGTACTTAATATAGTTATCTAATATAAATTGTCAGGTTCCTGTAAGCTAAAACATTGAATATATAGTTTGATAAAAAATTAGCGTTTAATTTTTTACTCTATTTATTTCAAGTTGAAAGCAACAAATAACATGGCACACATTGCAGACATTCATTTAAACAAATCAATTCCACTAGGTAATCTATTGGAATTTGGGCGAGATTATTGCAGCGACCATCTAGGACGTTTCTTTCAGAACAAGTATTCTCCGCCTGCTAGGGCCGTGAATAAGTTCGTAATCCCTGCTAAGTTCACCACAAGAAATGGGCAAGACACTTTTGCGATTTGCGTACTGATGAATAATCATATTGTCGATTTTAAATACTTAAGCGACATATTTATTGATTGGGATAATGAGATGAGTGAAGAAAGCATCACCTCAGTAAAGGAGATGGACAAAATTAACACATTCGTCAATGATCAAAGATTACTGTCCGTCATCAAGCGTTTTAAGAAGATTAATGATGAAATCGTGATTGGGCGTTGCCGAGGCCGTGAGCTTACGCCAGTTTGATTAATTCTTATAGAATTATGATGTATTAATTGCTAGAGGTTGCGCTTGATGTAATTACATGAGCAACATTTACCAACCACTGCTAAATCTTGCAATGTATTAACCTCTAACAACACCATTATTTTCGCTTTCACTACCTTAACGGTAATCTCAGCATAGCCAAGATGTTTGGCGATATCCTTGATTTGCATTCCACTGCAAATCAAATCAAATATAACGCGCTGTTTCTTAGTCAATAAAGTTAATTTTTCAGCGTAGATGCGAACAATCTGAATCTCATCCATTCCTAATAAACTAGTATCTATCACTTGGGCGGTGTCTACAATTTTCATAATTAAGCTTCAGTCTAAAAGATAAGTATCAATAAACAATAATATTTGTAATATAAATCTATTATTACTATTTCAATATAATTATAGGCCTTTAAAGTAGTCGCATACAATTCAAATTCCTGACCCTTATTTGACATGCCTTCTTACTAATTGCCCTCACTAAAGTAGTCACTTAAAAAATTAAAGAGATGCAATCAATTTATTTCTAGGTAACTTAATATTTACTTAGGTCATTGCACAATAGTTGTTAAACCTAATCTATAAGGCTGTTAGAATTTAGTTTATGTGGAAAAAAGTAAAAATATTTTTTAGCAAACTTTCTGGGTTTGAACTCTTCGTCGGTCTGCGTTATACGCGGGCCAAGCGCAAAAATCATTTCATTTCATTTATCTCGCTGACTAGCATGATAGGTATCGCGCTTGGCGTAGCCGCCCTCATTGTGGTGCTTTCCGTGATGAATGGCTTTCAAAAAGAGTTGCGCACCCGAATTTTGGGCGTAGCTTCGCATTTAGAAATTACTGGCAACAATAATCAGCTAAGTGATTGGCCATATGTGGCTAATTATTCAGCTAAGCAACCTCACGTGCTGGCCAGCGCACCCTACATTATGGCGCAGGGTATGCTGAGCTATGATCAAGGCGTACAAGGCGCAATCATTCGAGGCGTGTTGCCAATAGCCGAAGATAAAGTAGCAGATTTAGGCCGCAATATGAAGGTAGGTCATTTGACTGACCTTAAAGCGGGCGAGTTTGGCATTATTTTAGGCGCTGATTTAGCTTATAACTTAGGGGCACAAGTTGGCGATAAGGTGGTGGTGATGGCGCCGCAAGGGCAATTTACCCCTGCAGGGGTAGTGCCACGTTTGAAGCAATTTACTATTGTTGGCTTATTTCAAGTCGGCATGTATGAATATGACGCTGGTCTGGCTTTGATACACATGGATGACGCAGCTAAGTTATATCGTATGGGCGATAGCGTATCTGGGGTGCGCTTAAAATTAGACGATTTGTTTGGTGCGCCATCTATTGCGGCATCAATTGCGACACAACTTAATGGCAGTGCAAGTAGTAAGGGCCAGTATTACGTGAGCGATTGGACACAGCAACATGCTAACTTTTTTAAAGCAGTGCAAATGGAAAAGCGGGTGATGTTTATCATCTTAACTTTGATAGTGGCAGTGGCTGCTTTTAATATCGTATCTACCCTCGTGATGGCGGTGACTGACAAACGTTCAGACATTGCTATTATGCGCACGCTTGGCGCCAGCCCAGCAAGTGTCATGTTTATTTTTATCATTCAAGGTGCGTTAATCGGTTTAATTGGTACTGTATTTGGCGCGGTCTTTGGCATACTCATTGCGCTTAATATAGACACCATTATCCCGTTTATTGAAGGCCTGTTTCATGTGCAATTTCTATCCAAAGAAGTGTATGCAATCAGTGATTTACCTTCAGATTTGATTTGGTCAGATGTCATGCTGATCGTCACAATGTCATTTGTATTAAGCTTGCTTGCCACGCTTTATCCTAGCTGGCGAGCTAGTAAAATCAATCCTGCCGAGGCATTGCGCTATGAATAATAGCCCAAATAATATGGCGTCCAATCAACAAGCCTCTGATAGCGTTGTGTCATGCAACGCACTACATAAAACTTATCATGGCTTGGAAGTGACTGTATTAAACGGCATAGATCTTACTGTCAAAGCTGGTGAGCAAGTAGCCATTGTGGGTACTTCAGGTTCAGGCAAAAGTACTTTATTGCATTTGCTCGGTGGCTTGGATGCGCCTAGTGGCGGAGAGGTGAGAATACTCAATCAAGACTTGGCTGGCTTAAGTGAAGCAAAAAAAGGTGATTTACGTAACCATACTCTTGGTTTCGTTTATCAGTTCCATCATCTATTGCCAGAATTTACTGCCTTAGAAAATGTTGCGATGCCTTTGTTCATTAGGCGTATGGCGCGTGATCAGGCATTAAAATTAGCGGCAGAAACGCTAGCTAAGGTTGGCTTGCAGCATAGATTAGAACACATGCCAGGCGAGTTATCTGGAGGCGAGCGGCAGCGGGCGGCACTAGCGCGGGCTTTAGTTACACAGCCGCAATGCATAATGGCGGACGAGCCTACGGGTAATCTAGACCGTCATACCGCACATGCAGTATTTGATTTATTGTTAGAAGTGAATCAAAGCCAGCAAAGAAGCTTAGTAGTAGTTACGCATGACCTAGAGCTTGCAAAGAAAATGCAGCGTCAATATAGACTGGTTGATGGCAAGTTGCAGCCCCTTTAGATAGCCGTGCCTTAGTCTAGCCATGATTCTTGTTGCGCTGGTGTTTGTTTTTGCTGCTTGGGTTGTGCAGCAAATGGCGCAATTACCCAGCATCTATTGGTTAGGGGCTACATTTATTTTAGCGTGTTTAATCTTTTCACTTCTATATCATTCGCGTTTTTCAAGTCATCTACTATCATCTCGATATATAAAATCATTTTTATTAAGTAACGCTACTTTTTTATTAGGCATTTGTTGGGTCAGTACTTTTGCGCTTTGGCGCATGAGTGATGAGTTGCCGCGCGTATGGGAGCAAAAAACCATTGCTATTGAGGGGGTGGTTGCGAGTGTGCCTGAGGCAACTGAGCATGGCCTACGCTTTCGGTTTGATGTAGAGAAAATACTCACAAAAGAGGCTGTCGTTCCACGGCATATTAGCTTAAATCATTACGCCGGTAATCAATACCCTAGTCATAAGAGTGAAGATTTTTCAGAGGAAGCTGAGGGGAACGCAGCTTCTCTAGCCCAATTTCATGCGGGTGAGCGCTGGCGACTATTGGTAAGGTTAAAGCGTCCACATAGCACAATCAATCCACATGGTTTTGATTTTGAATCATGGGCGCTGAGTGAAAATATACGAGCCACTGGTGGTATTAAAAGTAAAGCGGGCATGCAAAAGTTGAGTAATCTTGTGTGGCAACCCAGCTATATTATTGAACATTTGCGTGAAAATACCCAGCAACGCATAGCCCACGTTCTGGCCGACAAACCATATAGCGGGATTATTCAAGCGCTAGTAATGGGCGATGATAGTCAGATAGGTGTAGAAGATTGGCAGGTGTTTTTGAGCACAGGCACTACGCATCTAATGTCTATTTCTGGCTTACATATCACGATGTTAGCTGGTTTGGCTTTTAGTCTTGTGGGGTTTTTATGGCGCCGAAATTCTAAATTGGCGTTGCGTTTACCTACACGTAAAGCAGCTACTATTGCAGGCGTTGTAGCTGCATTGACTTATGCGCTGATAGCTGGGTTCTCTGTGCCTACGCAACGTACATTTTATATGCTTATGGTGTTTGCCATTGCTTTATGGTCGGGGCGACAATTGGTGATTACACAAGTGCTGGCATTAGCATTATTAATTGTCGTATTGCTTGACCCGTGGGCGGTTAATGCACCTGGTTTTTGGTTGTCATTCGGCGCGGTAGCTATGCTGGCTTATGCCTTAAGTGGCCGTATTGGAAAGGTTGAGTGGTTTAAAGCAGCACTACAAACACAGTGGGCAGTCACTATTGGCATGTTGCCATTATTGTTAATCATGTTTAATCAAACCTCTATTGTTTCACCTATTGCTAATGCTTTCGCCATCCCTTTAATCAGCTTTATTGTGGCGCCATTAGCATTGTTAGGCAGTTTTTTGCCTATTGATTGGCCGCTCAATTTATCCTATGCCGCTTTAGATGTTTGTATGGATTTGCTTAAGTGGATAAATCAATTGCCCTCGGCTACGTGGCAGCAACATGATCCTGCACCTTGGACACTTTTCCCTGCACTAATAGGGGTGATGTGGTTATTGTTGCCACGAGGTTTTCCGATGCGTTGGTTGGGGCTGTTTGGGTTTTTGCCTATATTGATGATTGTGCCGGTGCGACCAATAGAGGGCGACATGAAGGTTACGGTGTTAGATGTAGGACAAGGTTTAAGTGTTGTGGTGCAAACCGCTAAGCACACCTTACTTTATGATGCAGGGCCTAAATACAACCAGAAAAGCGATGCAGGCGGTCGTATTGTCGTACCATTTTTACGTGGTGAAGGCGTAACTAAGTTGGACGGTTTTGTTGTTAGTCATAATGACAATGATCACAGCGGTGGGATGCGTTCGGTGATGACGCTGATGCCAGTCACTTGGCTCGCTAGCTCTTTACCGGAAAATACTGATATCCCGCCACTACAGAAGAGGTTATCTTGCTTTTCTGGTCAAGCATGGACATGGGAGGGAGTTCATTTTGAAATGCTATATCCAACAATTGAAAGCTATGCTGATGCGAATATCAAAGACAATCACCGTAGCTGTGTACTTAAAGTAACCAGTCAATCAGGTAGTTTATTATTGACTGGAGATATTGAAAAAGCTGACGAGCTTGCTTTATTAAGAAGTGATGTAGTTAGGCTAATGAGTGATGTGCTTATAGTGCCGCATCACGGCAGTAAAACTTCATCAACAACAGATTTTATTCAGGCAGTTTCGCCTAGTGTCAGTGTATTCACCCCAGGCTATTTGAATCGCTACAAACATCCCAATCCTGAAGTTTTTGTACGTTATCAAGTGGCTGGCGGTCTTTTATACAGATCTGACTATCAAGGTGCGATAGAAATGCGTTTTATGAGAGACGGTAAAGAAAATGAAAGAAAAATCTATCTATTAAGCTGGCGTAATCAATATAAACGCTATTGGCATGATACTTTTTAGCTTGGTAAGATGGGCTTATTCCGCAGTAGTATTGCAAATCCAGTGCAGTTGTAGCTTGCCCAAAAGTGGATGACAGGCTAAAGTATCGCAGGGATAATATCCAATTTGTTTTTTTAAGAATGATTAGTAAGTATTTTGAATTTGAAGGAGTCGCATTGTGTGGGAAATTATTGTAGCTGCAGGTTGGCCAATTTGGCCGCTCATTATTGCATCAGTCGTAGCACTGGCAATTATAGGTGAGCGTGCTTTTGCATTGCGAGAAAGCACAGTCGCTCCACCCAATTTATTGCCAGAATTACAGGCATGGCTAGCTAAAGGGGGCGTTACTAAAGAAACAATTAGTCGTTTAGAACAACATTCTATGTTGGGGCAAGTGTTTGCTAGCGCCTTATCAAATTCAAATAATTCGCGCGAAGTGACCAAAGAGGCTATTGAAGAAACTGGCCGTGCTGTTGCGCATAATCTAGATAGATATTTATCCACCTTAGGTACTATTGCGACTGTAGCGCCATTGCTTGGACTTTTAGGTACCGTGATTGGTATGGTGGAATTGTTTGGTGCGTTTACTAGCACTGGTCACGACATTGCGCAATTTGCACGTGGTATTTCGGTAGCTTTATATAATACAGCAGCCGGTATTGTGGTGGCAGTGCCAGCCATGATTGCTTATCGTTATTACCGCTCAAAAGTAGATGACTTGTTGGTTGGTATGGAACAGCAGGCCATTAAATTAGTTGAAATAATTCACGGTGAACGTAAATAGTTCGCTTAAATTTTCTGATATTTGAGTAACCTAATATGAATTTTCAACGTGGAAAACACCATGAAGCCCTCGAGATGAATCTCGTGCCTTTGATTGACGTGTTACTAGTGATTATTATTTTCTTGGTCGTGAGTGCAACATTCTCTCGTACCAGTGAGTTGCAAATTAATTTGCCAACAGCTGAAGCCAATACTCCGCAAGAAAAGCCCCTGACGATTGAAGTGGGTGTTGATGCGAGTGGGCGGTACGTGGTCAATGGCAAGAGCTTGGCTGATACCTCTGTAGCTGGTATTGGTGCAGCCTTGCAAGCTGCCGCTAATGGCGGTAAAGAACCTACCATTATTATCAATGCGGATGCGAAGAGTACGCACCAGTCCGTGGTGAATGTAATGGAGGCTTCTCGCACTGTAGGCTATACGCACATCACATTTGCCACTCAATCCAAAGCGGGTTCTTAAATTTATTATTTCTTTGAAATTCAATTGGTGTTGTGTTTAAGCTTTGAATTTTCAAGTGATGGTCATTGATGTCAAAAACCAAGTCTGAGCAAGTCGTGCAGAACACATTGGCAGTTAATGCCACCACTTCAAAAGCCCTCTACTTGCGCTTATTTAGCTACGCATGGAAATACAAGGCAGTATTTTTAGGGGGCATACTCGCCCTCATCTTTTTGTCTGCTACTAATACCGCATTTTTGGCAACCATCAAGCAAGTGACTGATGAAGGCTTTGTTAAACAGTCCGCTGATAAAGTGGGCTATCTGCCCTTCATGTTATTTGGCTTATTAGCCATGCGTGCATTGTCTGGCTTTATTTCTGGATTTTCTATGCGCTGGATTGCTCGCCGTGTAGTAGCTGATTTGCGAATAGATGCTTTTCGCCAACTAATGCGTTTACCCGTTAGCTATTTTGATGAGCAGTCAGCCGGCATCGTAATTTCAAAGTTAACTTATGATGTCGAGCAAATGGCGAATGCCGCTACAAAATCTTCACTAACGCTAGTGCGTGATAGTTTGACTGCCCTTGGTATCATTGGATATATGCTTTATTTAGATTGGCGGCTAACGATGATTTTTGTATTAATCGCGCCAGTCATGACATTTTATTTGAAGGCGATGACGCCACAACTACGCAATGCCGGTAAAGAGGTGCAATCTTCCATTGGTGAAATGACTAAAGTCGCTGAAGAGGCCGTTTCAGGGCAGCGCATCGTAAAGATATTCGGCGCTCAAGCTTATGAGAATGAACGTTTTGCAAAAGTGGTAGCTAAAAATCGATACATGCAAATTCGCTTGGCACGCTTGTCTAGCTTAAATAGTATGGTGGTGGAATTGCTCGCAGCAGTCTCATTAGGCTTAGTTGTCTACTATGCTGTTGGGAAATTCAGCGCGGGCGAGTTTGCTGCATTCGTCGGTGCTTTGTTGATGCTAATTGCCCCTATTAAAAATTTAACGGCGATGAATGAGGATGTGCAGGTGGCCCTTGCTGCGGCGCAAAGTGTATTTGGCGTCATTGATACCAAGCCAGAGTTGGATGAAGGTGGCAAAGTCTGCACACGTAGTAAAGGTGAAATTGAATTTAGGCGGGTAAGTCTTACTTATAGTAATGCCAAACGCCATGCACTCAAGAATGTGAGTTTTACTATACGACCAGGCGAAAAATTAGCTTTGGTAGGACGATCAGGTGGCGGTAAAACAACGCTGGTGAATTTGCTACCAAGATTTTATGAGTTGCAGCAAGGCCAAGTTTTATTAGATGGTGTAGACATGAAATCATTGTCGCTGGCAGATTTACGACAACAATTTTCTCTGGTTAGCCAAGATGTTATTTTATTTAATGACACTGTCTTTAATAACATTGCTTACGGAGTATTGCGCAATGCTACTGAAGATGAGGTGATTAGTGCGGCGAAGGCAGCGCATGCATGGGACTTTATCCAACAGTTGCCGCATGGGTTGCAAAATGAAATTGGTGACCGTGGCGTGCGTTTGTCTGGCGGTCAGCGTCAGCGTATCGCTATTGCTCGGGCAATATTGAAAAACGCCCCTATCCTGCTGCTTGATGAAGCAACTTCGGCATTGGATACTGAGTCTGAGCAACATGTTCAAGCCGCATTGGATGGCTTGATGCAAAATCGCACGAGTATCGTTATTGCTCATCGCTTAAGCACCATTGAGAATGCAGATCGTATTATGGTGATGGAGCAAGGCGAAATTGTTGAAAGTGGCACGCATGATGGGCTTATTAAGCAGGGTGGGCATTATGCAAAACTGTATCAAAAACAATTTAGTTAGCGACTTAACTAATGCTTCATTTGCGTGAACTCAATGAATAGATGGTTGCAAAAACAATGGGGAACCTTTACTTTTTGGCACATCTTGCTTATGCCACTTTCTTGGATTTTTCTTGCCGCTACTTATATAAGAAAGTCGCTATATGACATTGATTGGATAAAGCGTAGTCGCTTAAGTGTACCAGTCATTGTTGTGGGTAATATTAGTGTTGGCGGTACAGGCAAAACGCCTTTTGTTATTTGGTTGGCCGAACAGTTAAAGCTCGCAGGCTATAGGCCTGGCATTATTAGTCGTGGCTACGGCGGCACATTTCAACATGCCTTAGCAGTGTTTGCCAATAGCAATCCTCAGTTAGTAGGTGACGAGCCTGTTTTGATTGCAAAACGTACCGATTGCCCTGTCTTTGTTGGTGTTGATCGAGTGCTTGCAGGCCGTGCTTTGCTACAAGCCAACCCACAGTGCAATGTAATTATTAGCGATGATGGTCTGCAGCACTACGCTTTGCAACGTGATGTGGAAATTGCTTTAGTAGATTCAACACGGCAGTTTGGTAATCGATGCTTATTCCCAGCAGGACCTTTACGCGAAAGTGTTTCGAGGCTTCAATCAGTCGATGCTATCGTGGTTTGTGGTAGTGATGAGATGACTGATCTGCCGGTAGCGTTGGGGTCAACATTTTTTAGTATGCAGTTACAAGGCAATATGTTGCAATCATTAAATGATGAGCGTATTAGTCAACTTCCTAGCAATTTTTTCGGCAAAAATTTAGTAGCAATCGCCGGAATTGGTAATCCCGAACGTTTTTTTAATCAATTAACTGCTTTAGGGCTACAATTTGAATTTAAGGCATTTGCCGATCACTATGCTTTTTCCGCACAAGATTTAGCGCAGTTTTCAGACCAAACTATTTTAATGACGGAAAAAGATGCCGTAAAATGTCGAAGGCTCATTACTGCAGACGCATGGTTTTTGCCTGTTATGGCAACACTGAGTAGTAAAAATAAAACCCCACTGATCACACTTATTTTGCAAAAATTGAGAAGTTAACATGGATACAAAACTGCTACAGATTTTAGTTTGCCCTGTCACTAAAGGGCCGCTTATCTATAATAAGGCCAAAAATGAGCTCATTTCTAAGTCGGCACGGCTAGCTTACCCGATTAAAGATGGTATTCCAGTGATGCTAGAAGAAGAAGCACGTAAATTAGCAGATGACGAAAACGTTGAATAATGTGGTTCATGGCTTGAGTGCTAAAAATATACCAGAGTTCTACGTCGTAATTCCTGCGCGTTACGCGAGTACTAGGCTGCCAGGAAAGCCGCTGCTTGATATCGCAGGTAGGCCTATGGTGGCTTGGGTGGCAGAGCGCGCAAAGCAAAGTGGGGCAAAGCAGGTGGTGATTGCGACCGATGATAATAAGATTTTACTAGCGGTAGAGCAGTTAGGTTATCAAGCATTGATGACACGTGCGGATCATGTAAGTGGCACTGACCGTATTGCCGAGGTAGCGTTAAAGCAAGCATGGCCAGACGATGCCATCGTAGTGAATGTGCAGGGTGATGAGCCTTTAATAGAGCCTTCATTAATCGTCGAGGTGGCAACTCAACTACATAGCAGTCAAGATGCTGCAATAGCTACAGCATGTCATGCTATTCAGAACAAACCGGATTTTTTAAATCCAAATATCGTAAAAGTAGTTTTGGATGAAAAATCAAATGCGATGTATTTCAGTCGAGCACCTATTCCATACCCTAGGGATTCTTTTGCTGAGATTGGCTTGCCGGATAATATTCCAGCATACCGTCATATTGGCATCTATGCTTATCGTGCAAAGTTCCTAAAGCAATACGCGAGTATTCAACCAAGTGTTTTGGAGCAGATTGAATCTTTAGAGCAACTTAGAGTATTGCATCACGGTTATAAGATTTCTGTAGCTGTTACTAATAATGCGCCTGCAACCGGCGTAGATACTCAAGAAGATTTAGATTTTGTACGTAGTATTATTAAATGAAACCCCTCCCTAACGACCAATAATTTTTTGCGTCAGCCGCATTCCCCAATCAATTTTAGAAAGAAAGCCGTGAATGTCCTTGCGCTAAATAGCTAGGTTTGCTATAGTCTCACCTCTCGGCGGCACTAATGTCGAGTCGGACGCGGGATGGAGCAGTCTGGCAGCTCGTCGGGCTCATAACCCGAAGGTCACAGGTTCAAATCCTGTTCCCGCAACCAAAGATTTATTAGCAATTTACACAATCAATAATAAATGAGAAACATTTCAAATTTATGATTGACGAGCCATAAAAGCTCTGTATAATGCGCACCTCGTTAACGCAAAGCGCTAGCGAGTGACTGTAAGAAACGATGTTTTTTCGGTCCCTGTTCTTTAACAATTTAACAACTGATAAGTGTGGGTGCTTGTGGAAGAGGCAAGCTGGTTTAGACGCAATTAACTTATTGCATGGTGAGGTTAAACTTACTGTGTAATTT
>CAILFU010000084.1 GCA_903833595.1 uncultured Pseudomonadota bacterium | reverse complement strand
GGTGTTCGCTATGGACATCGCACTGCGGAATATACAGATTTAATGGACATGTACTGCAAGAGCCGTGCTGAAGGCTTTGGTGCTGAAGTGAAACGTCGAATTTTAATTGGCACCTATGTATTGAGTGCTGGCTATTACGATGCCTATTATCTAAAAGCGCAACAAATTCGTCGTTTAATTGCACAAGACTTCGTTGAAGCATTTAAACAATGTGACGTCATCATGGGACCCGCAGCGCCATCCACCGCTTTTAAAGCAGGTGAAAAAGTAGATGATCCTGTTGCCATGTATTTACAAGACATTTATACCATCTCTACTAATTTAGCGGGCTTGCCAGGCATGAGTGTGCCAGCAGGTTTTGCCCAAAGCGATGATAAAAAATTATTGCCGGTAGGTTTACAAATTATTGGCAACTATTTTGATGAAGCGCGCATGCTTAACGTGGCACATCAGTACCAACAAGTAACAGATTGGCATACTCAAGCACCAAACTTGAATACGTCAGAAGGAATAGCATAATGGAATGGGAAGTCGTTATTGGGTTAGAAACTCACACCCAACTGCAAACAAATACTAAGATTTTTTCAGGCGCCTCAGTCAAGTATGGCGCCGAACCTAATACCCAGGCTTGCGAGGTCAGCCTTGCCTTGCCTGGTGTATTGCCAGTGTTAAACAAGCAAGCGGTACATTGTGCGATTAAATTTGGTCTCGCTATCAATGCTGAAATTGCACCGCGTTCTGTGTTTGCTCGTAAAAATTATTTTTACCCAGACTTACCTAAAGGCTATCAAATTAGCCAATTTGAACTGCCAGTAGTAGGTAAAGGCGCAGTCACCATACAAGTGCCGGCACAAGGTAAAAATGCCGCCTATGAAAAAGTAGTCAACATTACGCGTGCGCATTTAGAAGAAGATGCTGGCAAATCTGTACATGGGGCCATTGAGGGCATGAGTGGTATTGACCTTAACCGAGCAGGTACGCCATTACTGGAAATCGTCACTGAACCTGATATGCGTTCTGCCGCTGAAGCTGTAGCTTATGCAAAAAAACTGCATGAACTCGTGCAATGGATAGGCATTTGTGACGGCAACATGCAAGAAGGTAGTTTTCGGTGTGATGTCAACGTGTCGGTACGCCCGAAAGGCACAGAAAAACTAGGAACACGGCGAGAGATTAAAAACCTCAATTCATTCAAATTTATGACGCAAGCCATTGAATATGAAACACGCTGGCAAATTGAAACACTAGAAGATGGTGGAAAAATTCAACAAGCAACCGTTTTATTTAACCCTGACACCGGCGAAACGCGGGCCATGCGTAGCAAAGAAGAAGCCAATGACTACCGCTACTTCCCGGACCCTGATTTACTGCCGCTAATGATTACCGAAGCGGACAAAGCGCTAGTTCGTGCTAATATGCCAGAACTACCAGAAGCCATGAAGGCTCGCCTAGAAGCGCAGTATGAGCTATCAAGCTACGATGCAAGTAGCTTAACAACCTCGCGTGATTTGGCCGATTATTTTGTAGCTGCGGTCAATGCCGGGGCTGAACCAAAGCAAACAGCTAACTGGGTAATGGGTAGCGTTTCTGCTAAATTAAATAGTGAAGATAAAAATATCAATACTTCACCCATCAGCGCACAGCAACTCGCACAATTACTAAAACGTATTGCAGATGGCACGATTTCAAATAATGCCGCTAAGCAAGTGTTTGAGGCGATGTGGGCGGATGAGGGTGACGTAGATACTATTATTGTGGCAAAAGGTCTAAAACAAGAATCCGACAGTGGTGCAATTGAAGCCATTATTGATGAAGTATTAGCTACTAACACGGCAATGGTAGAAGAATTTAAAGCAGGAAAAGAAAAAGCCTTTAATGCGCTTGTTGGCCAAGCCATGAAAGCCTCAAAAGGTAAAGCTAACCCTGCACAGGTCAACGAGATGCTGAAGAAAAAACTTAACGCTTAGCTTTTTTCTATTGAGTTAGCGTTAACTTACGCCGTATTGTTCACGGTATGCACTAACCGCCGATAAGTTGGCTACCATATCTTGCTGACCGTGCAAATAAGTCATTAAGTCACTTAAGTTTGCAATCGCGCACACTGGCAATTGATTATGTTTAATGACTTCTTGCACAGCAGATAGCTCGCCCAAACCTTTTTCTTGCCTATCAATTGCAATTGCTACACCACAAGCACTAGCGCCATTGGCTGCTATCAGCGCAACGGATTCTCTTACTGATGTTCCCGCCGAGATTACGTCGTCAATGATGAGCACTCGGCCTTTTAATGGGCTCCCAACAATCACACCGCCCTCGCCGTGATCTTTGGCTTCTTTGCGGTTGTATGCATATGGCACATTTCGGCCATTTTTAGCAAACGCAATCGCAATACTGGCGGCTAAGGTAATCCCCTTATAAGCGGGGCCAAATAACATGTCGAACTCTATGCCTGAATTTGCAATAGCGGCAGCATAAAATTCGCCCAACTTCATCAAACTTTCACCATCGTTAAACAAGCCCGCATTAAAAAAATAAGGGCTAGTGCGGCCTGCTTTTGTTTTGAATTCACCAAAGCGCAATACCTCTTTTTGTACCGCAAATGCGATAAAATCTAGGCTAACTTGAGCTGAGATAGTTTTTGGACTCACTACTTTTGTATTGTTTGATGTCATGGTATTAATTAAATCGTGTCAATTTAAGGAATCAGTTTTGAAGATTATATCGCTAAACCTAAACGGCATACGTTCTGCAACAAATAAAGGCGTGCAAACTTGGTTAAAAAAACAAGCTGCCGATATTATTTGCATGCAAGAACTCAAAGCGCAAGCTGCCGACATGTCCCCTGAAATGCTTAAGCCCGCAGGCTATTATGGTAATTTTCATTATGCTGAAAAAAAAGGCTACAGTGGCGTTGGTATTTATTCAAAAATAAAACCCGATGTGGTCATTGAAGGTTTAGCTAGTAGTAATAATGATGTAGCGGATATTGATAGCGAAGGTCGTTACATTGAATGTCAATTTGCCAATTTAAGTGTCATTTCACTGTACTTGCCTTCTGGCTCTAGCGGGGAAGAGCGTCAGGCATTCAAATTTAGCGTCATGGCGCGGTTTATGTTGCATTTACAAACACTCATCGCCAGTGGCCGCGAAATCGTCATTTGTGGCGACTGGAATATCGCACACAAAGAAGTGGATCTAAAAAACTATAAAGGTAATAAGAAAAACTCCGGATTTTTACCCGAGGAGCGCGCTTGGCTGACTGAATTATTTGACCAAGTTGGCTGGGTAGATGTTTATAGAAAATTACATCCCAATACTACTGACGAATGCTATACCTGGTGGAGCAACCGTGGCCAAGCATGGGCTAAAAATGTGGGTTGGCGTATCGACTATCAAATAGCGACGCCCCTTATTGCCGATAAAGCTAGTGCCGCTAGTATTTATAAAGATGAACGATTTAGCGATCATGCGCCGTTAATTATTAACTACAATTTTTAGACTAAAAACACATCAAAAATTAATCTCTATGCATAAAATTAATTTTGTTGAAACAGTGAATATTAAAAAACCCGCAAGAAGCGGGTTTTTTAATAACACTTAATTATTTATTAAACACCATAGCAAACTATATAAGATGCTGCCGGGTCAATAGTGCCGGTATCAGCAGTCAAAGCTAGCGCTGGCGTATTAGTTTTAGCCGCCAACATAGATCCTGTAGACGAATTACCATCATCCATTGTCACATCCAGTTGAATTACGTACTTGCCTAAAACACCTTGAGAACAAATCACATAAGAACCTTTAATCGCATTGCCAGATGCATCTTTCATTGCAGAACTTGCAGCTACATTAGTGCCGGCCATAATGCCAACAGGATTCCCGTCAGCATTGGTTGGACGCCAATCCACACTGGCTGTATCCGTTACCCCTGGCGCCAAGTTTGCAAGTCTCACTACCTGCCAGAAATGATAAGCTTCAGATGTTGATGCTGCTCCAGCATCAAACCAACTACCCCCTAACGCACCATCTCCGTTACCATTTTGCTCCGCACCTACATGAGTGATAGCCAATTTATCATCACCAGGTAAAGCTTTATATTTATCCTGATAACCGTAGATGTAAACTGGAATGGTTCTAAAATCGTTGGCTAAGTTTTTTACTTTGGCACTATTAATCAATTCTTGCCCTTTTAATACGCCACCCAAAAGCAAACCGATGATGACCAATACAATCGCCAACTCTATGAGGGTAAACCCTGCTTGTTGTTTTTTCATTTAGATCTCCATACACTATTAAGTAAATCAGTTAAATAAATCTTATTTCTTAACAAGCAATAGTTATGCCAAGCATATTCGGGACTTTTTTGCTTAGTTCTGCCCTCATTTGTATAAAAAACATCGTTGACTGTCGGAAACTTAACAATTACGTTCAAATTTAAACGCAAAGCTAGTTTAAAAATAAGAAATATCATGGTTTTCAACTTACTATTACAATACTACTCAAGTTGGATTTTTTATCTCATTCACGAGTTAGCATTTAATGCCAATATTATCAAAATTAAGTCGCCTACAATTTAACAATTCTAATCGCATCATGGCGGTGATGCTTTTAACATTGCATGCCATGCTGGTTTGGGGTGATGTGAGCAATTTACATAAAGCACTATTCTTATGTCATTACGGTTGTTTTTTAGTGTGGCAACCTATGATGCGGCAAGCCAATAAACTATCTTGGCAATCTGGATTACTCATTGCTGCTGGCGCTACTATAGGTATTCTTTTTATTAATTGGTGGTTAACAGCCATTTGGATAGCCAGTTTATTTGCACTGATAGGCGGGCGTGTGTTTTCCAGCGCCTCTGACCACTCAAAGCTACCTAATATCCTGGCATCCAGTTACTTACTTGCCATATTGTTGTTATGGGTTGTGCCTAAACTACTGAATGCCAATGATGATTTAAGCGCAGCAGAGTTTTTACTCATTTACGTTCTACCTATATTGCCATTTACCATTTTATTCTTATCCAAAAAGAATAATGCAAATCTAGAAACGGTGAATGTCGATTTCTTTTATACCTTACTAATTTTTTTACTGTCGCTCATTATCATACTCGGTAGCTTTGCCATTGGCGTTATTTGGCAAATTCACTACATTAAATTACTCATCTATACCGTGTCAGGTTTAGCACTTACCTTAGTAATTTTAAGCTGGCTATGGAACCCTAGCGCCACTTTTTCTGGCTTAGAGTTACTAATGTCGCGCTACTTATTAAGTGTTGGCCAACCGTTTGAGCAATGGATAAAGAAAATTGCAGTGCACGCAGAGATAGAATCAACAGCCCAACATTTTTTGCTAGCCGCTATGCAAGAACTATCTAAACTTAACTGGGTCAGCGGGCTTATTTGGGAAGTTGAAAACAGCAAGCATCAACTTGGAGAAAAAACGCCTTTCATGTCTACTTATAATTTTCAGCATCTGCATTTAACGCTTTATTCACACTGGCAGTTTAGGCCTGCCTTGTATCTACATGGACAGCTACTAACACAAATACTAGGGGAATTCTATGCTGCTAAGCGGCGTGAAGAAATTATTAGTCAACACATTTATATGCAAACATTTTACGAAACCGGATCACGACTCACGCATGACATCAAAAATATTTTGCAATCGCTGGGGGCTTTAATCTCCGCCGCTGAGCAACCTGCTGATACAGATGAGGATGCAATGTTAATCAACCTCATTAAAAAACAATTACCTAGGCTAAACCAACGTTTGGCAACTACGCTCAATAAGTTAGAGCAACCCAGCCTAGAGAAAAAAAGACGGTCCAAAGTAACTACTTGGTGGAGAAATTTTAGGCATCTCAATACGCATCATCTGGTTCGGTTTGAAACGCCGGAAAACATGCCCAATAATGACATTAACCCTGATTTACTGGATAGTGTGGTGGATAATCTGCTACAAAATGCATTAGAGAAAACGAAGTTAGAAGCTGGCATTAAGATTATAGTAAGCCTAATGCCATCAGAACACTTTTGCTTAGAAGTCACTGATACAGGTTCACCTATACCTATTGATGTAACTAAACACTTGTTTAAATCGCACATTAGCTCTAAAAATGGTTTAGGTGTCGGCCTATACCATGCTGCACAACAGGCATCGCAAGGGGGCTATCAATTAGGCTTAGCTGATAATCAAGAAGGTAAAGTGTGCTTTAGGTTAGAGATGATTGCTACTGAGGCTGACACATAAAACTATTCATTAATAAACAAAAAAATGGCAGCTATAGCTTCCATTTTTTGCATTATCCTAAATACATTACCTAGCGCAAGCCCTGCATATAATCGGCTACAGCAGCCATTTCTGCATCAGTCATTTTAGTTGCTATCGCCATCATCATAGGTGCATTAGCGCGCTCACCCGTGCGGAAAGTTCTTAATTGTGCCAAAGTATAATCTGAATGCTGGCCACCTAATCGTGGAAACTGTTTCAGCAACCCTGCGCCATTTGCACCATGGCAGGCCGCGCAGGCAGGTACGTTAGTTTCAGCAATGCCGCCACGATAGATTTTTTCACCTAATGAGCCCACACCATTAACTTTAGCTTTGCCAAGCACTAAATTTTGACTAGAAAAATAAGCGGCTACGCCTTTCATATCTTCATCACTTAACATCGCAGCCATGCCAGACATAACCGCGTTAGGACGTTTGCCAGATTTGAACTCAGTCAGTTGTTTTACAAGATAGTCAGGATGTTGGCCCGCTAATTTTGGATTAAGCGTAATCAAGCTGTTGCCATCCGCGTTGTGGCAAGCCGCACATACAGTACTTGTGATTTGTGCTACGGTATTTTTTACTACGGGGACAGCCTCTACTGGCTTTTCTGCAGCTGGTACACTAACCGCAAAACTTAACATTAAGCTTACCAAGCTAAGTCTTACCGTATTTAACTTCATTAGATGACAAAATTTCATACCACTCCCCAACATCAAATTAACTTGCGTATTAAGTCATTTATATAAAGTGACTAATCTAAATTATTCAACCAATTAACGCAGTATTTTAGCTAAAAATTCCTATTCGTGATAGCATTTTCGCTATTGTTAAAGTTACTGTTACTAGACTATCGCAATAGTCAGCAACTAAGCTACGTTAGCCCAGCCAAATAGAATCGGATTTTCATGCCACTGTTCCAAAATGCTGCTTTTTATATCTCAGCACACCACTTACGTGATTTACCCATTGCAAGCGGTATTGAAGTTGCTTTTGCCGGCCGCTCTAACGCCGGTAAATCTAGCGCACTTAACACATTAGCCAACCATAATCGTCTAGCGTTTGTCAGTAAACAACCTGGTCGCACGCAACTTATTAATTTTTTCACGCTAGGCAATGACAGACATTTAGTGGATTTGCCAGGCTATGGCTATGCCAAAGTGCCTGAATCCATGCGTGCGCACTGGCAGAACGTACTTGCTCGCTATTTAAGCGAACGCTCAAGCTTAGGTGGTTTGGTGCTAGTCATGGATAGCCGTCACCCACTCACCCCTCTAGACCGTCAGATGTTGGATTGGTTTTGTCCTAGTGGGAAACCAGTTCATGTGTTATTGACTAAGTCTGATAAATTATCGCGCGGCGAAGCTAGCCTAACCTTAAATCGTGTTCGCAAAGAGCTCATTGAAACTTGGGGCAACCACTACCACAGCGAGTGCACCATACAGCTTTTTTCTAGCTTAAAAAAGCAAGGTGTTGAAGAAGCAGAAAAGGTGATTGGGAAATGGTTATTTGCAGAAGAGCCCGAAGATTTAGTACGAAAGTCTTTTAATATGGATGATGGTAAAAGTGAGGATTAGGTAATTACCCAAACTTAGCATTAAGTTGTTTAAGTAAGCGTCATTTACAGTGACCGTTACTTCTTGGTAAATACCATATCCCAAACACCATGCCCCAGTTTTATCCCACGATTTTCAAACTTTGTTAGCGGCCTATAGCTAGGCTTTTCAGCATAGGTCTCGGCTGTATTTTTCAATTGTGATTCTGCACTCAATACTTCCAATACCCATTCGGCATATTCTTGCCAATCAGTAGCAACGTGTAAATAAGCCCCTACTTTTAATTTAGTGCAGAGCAATTTTACAAACTCAGCTTGAATTAACCTACGCTTATGATGACGCTTTTTATGCCAAGGATCAGGAAAGAAAATATGTATGCCATCTAGGCTCGAGTTTGCCAGCATATTTTGCAACACTTCTACGACATCATGCTGAACAATTCGAATGTTAGTAAGTGCTAGCTCTTCAATTAACTTAAGAAGGGCGCCAACTCCTGGCGTATGAACTTCCGCCGCAAGGAAATCACAATCAGGTAAAGTTTGAGCGATTTTCGCAGTGGTTTCGCCCATACCAAACCCAATTTCTAATATTTTATTACTGTCTGTGCGGTTGAATTTTTTATCTAAATCTAATATTTCTGTTGCATAGCTAATGCCAAATTTTGGCAAGCCAATTTCTAAAGCGTATGCTTGGCCTTTAGTCACTCTACCTTGGCGTAATACAAAACTGCGAATACGCCGATTTCTTAAATCACCGTCTTTAGCAGTTGATTGGGTCAGGACTTCTTCTGTTGGAATTGATGTGGTCATAAACGACATTATAGCAATTACCCGATATTTGCGCTGTTCCCTGAACTTTTCAAAGACATACACTCATAGGAACATGTTATAAAGTGTGAGATTTATCGCCATTCGCAAAACCAATGAGTGGCTCTTCAAGGTTTTTACTAAATGCTATCACCTTAAATAAATCCCCCATTTCTGCAGGTGACAATAGTTTTTGTGCGGCTGCGGCAAGTGGCACATAACTTGCCATATTTTGTGGCGAGACTTGCGACATAATCTCTAAAATACCGCAATTCATTAAAAATTGCGCTTGGCTACAAAAACCACTTAACGTTAAGCCATGGTTGACGCCTGCATAGGCGATACTTGTAAAATCTACATGCGCTGTAATATCTTGTAGACCCACATTGATTAGCGGCTCCGTATGCGCATAATGTTGATAATGGCACATAAGGGTGCCTTGATTGCGTTGAGGATGATAATATTCCCGTGCTGAAAATCCATAATCAATCATCAGAATAATGCCGTGTTGCAGCATGTGGGCAAGGCTAGCAATCAAGCCACTAGCTGCCGGGCAAAACTCTGTAATATAACCTTCTGCTAAGTGCTGCTTAGCAGCAGCCTCCAATAAATCTTCCCTTGTAGTTACTTTGTCTTGCCATACAAATCCATCACGCCATGCCACACCGCGCTCGCTTAAACCTTGCTTTTCAACATGCACCATATGCACTGGAATCGCGTCTAATACCTCATTGGCCATCACTACACCTTGAAACTTTACTGGCAGTTCATTGAGCCACTCCACCCGCTGTATTAAGTCGGCGGGTAGTTTTTTTTGCAAAGTTTCTAGCTGAACTTGGCGTAAATGATTACTGACTTCTAGAATAAAGTACTTAGAGGGCAATCTATTTAATCTCGCTAACGTTAGCAATACATCAGCGGCTAATTTGCCTGTACCTGCGCCCAGCTCAAGTATATCGCCATCAATTTCCTGTAAAACCTGCTCAATTTGCCTAGAAATAGTTTGTGCAAACAGGGGGGAAATTTCAGGGGCAGTCACAAAATCCCCACCACTTTTTTTAGAATCGCCGAACTTTTGGCTCCCTGCGCTGTAATAACCTAAGCTAGGGGCATAAAGTGCCAACTGCATAAACTGAAAAAAATCTACCCAACCACTAGCTTCTTCTATTGTGTGGCGTATGAGCGAAGTGAGTTGCTCGCTATGTTTTTTAGCGTCTGTCGATGGCGTGGGTAATGTAGTCATATAGTTAGATTATAATAGCTAACAATCAAGATTGGATTAAAGCGTGGAATCTACCATTACAAATAAAGTAGTTCTAATTACTGGTGGCGCCAAACGTGTAGGTGCGGCGATTTGTCGACTGCTACATGCTGAAGGCATGAACTTAATGATTCACTATAAAAGTTCACTTAATGAAGCGCGCGCGCTACAAGCTGAGCTTAATTTGCAACGGCCAAATTCCGTAGCCATTATTCAAGGAGACTTATTGAATATTGCGAGCTTACCTAATTTAATTGCGGAAACTATCAACCACTTTGGCCATTTAGATGTGCTGATTAACAATGCGTCGACTTATTATGCCAGTGAAATTGGTGATATTGATGAATCAAAGTGGCTAGATCTGATAGGCAGTAATTTAAAAGCACCGTTGTTTTTGTCGCAAGCGGCAGCGGCAGAATTACGCAAAAATAATGGGTGCATTATCAACATTACCGACATGCACGTAGAGCGGCCAAAAAAAGGTTACATCGTTTACAGCGTTGCTAAAGCGGGGTTAGTCACACTCACCAAATCATTAGCGCATGAATTAAGTCCTGAAGTGCGGGTTAATGCAGTAGCTCCAGGCCCTGTACAATGGCCAGAAAATAATCCTCAGTTTGACGAAGTGTATCGTCAACGAGTGATTAACCAAACCTTACTAAAACGCGTAGGCGAAGCCGAAGATGTTGCAAAAGCAGTTAAGTTTTTAATTGCAGATGCCCCTTTTATTACTGGCCATGTATTGGCTGTAGATGGTGGCCGTTCTTTAAATCTTTAAATTTGCACAATTTAGCAAACCCCTTGAAAAGCAAGCCATGATTAAACATTTACCAGAAAATCATTCAAATAATTTTATTAAGCTTAGAAATAGTTTAATCAGCGCGACTGGCAAAGCCATAGGCGATTACAATATGATTGAAGAAGGTGACACCGTGCTGGTATGCATGAGTGGCGGCAAGGACTCTCACGCCATGTTAATGATATTGTTAGCATTGAAAGAACGAGCGCCTATCAATTTCAAACTAATTGCAATGAATTTGGATCAAAAACAACCGGGCTTTCCTGCAGACATTTTACCGGCTTATTTTAAAAAACTTGGTATTGATTATCGCATTGTGGATGCGGATACTTATTCCATAGTGAAAGAAAAAATACCCGAGGGTAAAACCACTTGTTCACTATGCTCACGCCTGCGTCGTGGCGTAATCTACACAACCGCTAAAGAACTAGGCGCAAATAAAATCGCACTTGGCCATCACCGCGATGATATTGTAGAAACCCTATTTTTAAACCTATTTTTCGGTGCAAAAATGAAGGCCATGCCACCAAAACTCGCCACTAACGACAAACAAAATATCGTCATTCGACCTTTGGCTTATTGCAGTGAAAAAGACATTGCCAGCTATGCACGGCAGATGGAATTTCCGATTATTCCATGTAATTTATGCGGTAGCCAAGAAAACTTACAACGACAAAAAGTAAAAGACATGCTACAAGCTTGGGAGATTGAACAACCGGGGCGTGTGAATAATATATTCCGCGCCATTGGCAACGTAGAACCATCGCATCTAGCAGATTTTAATTTATACGACTTTAAAAATCTAACACAAGCGAAACCTGATGATGAGGATCCCTTGTTTTCTGATATTGCAAAGTTTGATGATACTGCCAAAGAAGGCACTGCGTTAAGTTTAAATAAAACGGATGGCACCCGAATTGAGTTTGTTCGAAATAGCTAATTCTAGTAAATATTCTCGTTAATTAACCTACTATATATGGTAAGTTGTTGTCTTATAGCCATTTACCTTGTTATTATGCCAAAGTGCGCGCTTTAGCAAAGTTATCAAGTGCTGCAAACCCATTTTACTTAAGTACCTTTATATAGGCATTCATGTCAAAACTGTTAATTGTTGAATCCCCTTCCAAAGCCAAAACGCTGAAAAAATATCTTGGAAGCGACTTTGAGGTGCTTGCCTCTTATGGACATGTGCGTGACTTAATTCCTAAAAATGGCGCGGTAGATACCGCCAACGACTTCGCCATGAAATACGATATTATTGAGCGCAACAGTAAACATGTAGACGCAATTGCCAAAGCAGTGAAAAATGCTGACAGCATCTACCTCGCAACCGATCCTGACCGTGAAGGTGAAGCTATTTCATGGCATATCGCCGAGATATTAAAGTCTAAAAATTTACTTAAAAACAAATTAATGAAACGTGTAGTGTTTCATGAAATCACTAAAAGTGCTGTAGAACATGCGATTGCCGAGCCGCGTGATATTTCCATGCCTATGGTGAATGCACAACAAGCTCGTCGCGCTTTAGATTACTTAGTTGGCTTTAATTTATCCCCTCTGCTTTGGAAAAAAATTCGTCGTGGACTTTCTGCTGGTCGGGTGCAAAGCCCTGCACTTCGGCTCATTGTAGAGCGCGAGCTAGAGATAGAAGCTTTCAAGTCACAAGAATATTGGTCAATTCATTTAGATGCGTTGAAACACAGCCATGGATTTAGTGCTAAGTTAGTGCAACTCAATAATCAAAAAATTGAACAATTTTCGGTTATTAATCATGATCAGCAGGGTGATATCGTTGGCAAGTTACTCCTAGCAAGTGCGGGTAAAACTACAGTTTCTCGTGTTGAGAAGAAGCAGCGTAGTCGTAGCCCAGCTGCTCCATTTACTACGTCTACACTACAACAAGAAGCGGTGCGTAAACTAAGTTTTACCACTGCGCGTGCAATGCGTGTTGCACAACAACTCTATGAAGGTATGGATGTAGGCGGCGGTACGGTTGGTTTGATTACGTACATGCGTACTGACTCATTTAACATGGCCGCCGAAGCCATCTCGCAAATTCGTGATTACGTTAAAAAGAATTTTGACGCTGAATATTTACCAAAATCTCCCGTCATATATAAAACAAAATCTAAAAGTGCTCAAGAAGCTCATGAAGCGATTCGGCCCACGGACATTAGCCGTACGCCTACTAACGTCAAACAATATCTTACTGACGAGCAATTCAAGCTCTACGAAATGATTTGGAAGCGCGCACTAGCTTGCCAAATGGCACCAGCCAAATTTGATGCGGTGAGTGTTGATTTAAGTGTAGGCAGCGACGCCAATTTATTCCGTGCATCAGGCCAAACCTTAGTATTCCCCGGGTTTATCGCGGTTTATATGGAGGGAACCGATGACGAAGAGGAAGAAGGTGAAAGTAAATTACCTCATCTCGAAACCGGTGAAGTCCTTACTGTAGAAAAAATATATGGTGAACAACATTTCACCGAGCCCCCACCTAGATACGGCGAAGCAAGTTTAGTTAAAATTTTAGAAGAATACGGCATTGGCCGGCCATCTACCTACGCCAGCATTATTAGTACACTGCAAGATCGTGAATACGTGTTGCTAGATAAAAAACGGTTTACCCCTACAGATGTTGGGCGTGTCGTAAATAAGTTTTTAACCGAACATTTCACTAAATACGTAGATTACGATTTTACCGCTAACTTAGAAAATGCTTTAGATAGCGTGGCCGAAGGTGGCCGTGAGTGGATTCCACTGATGGATGAGTTTTGGCAGGGATTTAGCCAGCAATTACTCAGCAAAGCTAATGTAGATCGCCCTGGCAACGAACTGATTGATGAAGCTTGCCCTAAATGTGGCAAACCTTTGCAAAAACAACTCAGTCGCTTCGGCACGTTTATAGGATGCACAGGCTACAATGACGAACCTAAATGTGACTACAAGCGTAGTTTAAATGGTGCAGCGCAGGTAGGTAGCGACCCAGTATTGATTGGTAATGATACTGAAACTGGTAAAGAAATCCTGTTAATGAATGGGCCTTATGGACCTTATTTACAGTTAGGCTTGGCAATCGAAGGTGACAAAAAGAAACCAAAACGCGTAAGCGTGCCTAAAGAAATTTCACTAGCTGACATGAATCTAACAACGGCGACTATGGTGCTATCTTTGCCGCGCGATTTAGGCTTACACCCAGTCACCAATAAAAAAATTGTGGCCAATATTGGACGTTTTGGTCCGTATGTGAATCACGATGCAAAATTTAAATCTATCCCTAAAACTGACAGTGTATTCACGATTGATTTAGATGGCGCTGTGGCTTTATTGGCTGCCGCTCATACCGGCCCGGCGCCCTTATCTTCGCTAGGCAATCATCCTATCCAAGATGGTCAAATTGAAGTGTACGCCGGACGTTATGGGCCTTATGTGCAACATGGTAAAATTCGTGCAACGCTACCAAAAAGTATTGAGCCAGAATCACTCACCCTAGAGGAGGCTTTAGAGCTATTAACCGCTAAAGCTGCAAAAGGTGAGCCAGCCAAAAAGACTACCAGCAGAAAAACTGTTAGCAAAAAATCAGTAGCTTCAAAAGCTACTAGTAAAAAAATTATTAAGAACCCAGTAACTAAAAAAACAGCCTCTAAGAAACTTGTTACTAAAAAAGCCAGTAGTTAGAATAGTTGGCTAATTTCAGTAATAAAAAAGCGGCTAAGAAGCCGCTTTTTTATTACTGAAATTGCCTTGTTTAGCCACTGACATTTTCGCCTAATGAAGCTGTTTCATTATATTCAATCCATTTACGAATTCTGTTTGCATCGCCAATTCGCGTCATTTTACCAACAGAATCGAGCAATACGATAATCATAGGTTGACCAGAAATCTCCGCTTGCATCACTAAGCAACGACCGGCTTCATTAATAAAACCCGTTTTTGATAAGCCAATCACCCAATCACCACGTCTTACTAATGCGTTCGTATTTACAAAATTAGTTGAATTACGGCCACGCAATGTAAATTCTTGTGAAACCGTCGTAGTGACTTGGCGAATTTCAGGATAATGATAAGCCGCATTGACCATTTTAGCCAAATCTTCGGCAGTAGAAACATTATTACTATCTAGCCCTGTAGCATCATAGAAATGTGTAGAACTCATTCCCAATGCTAATGCTTTGCGATTCATCGCACTAAGAAATGCATTAATACCACCTGGGTAATTATGCCCTAACGCAGACGCCGCACGATTTTCTGAGGACATCAGCGCTAATTGCAGCAACTCACCTCTTGTCAGCGCAGTGCCTACACTTAATTTAGAATGCGTACCTTTAAGATAATCAACATCTTGATCGCCAATGAGAAGCAATTCGTCCATAGACAAATGTGCATCTAACATGACCATTGCCGTCATCAGTTTAGTCACCGAAGCAATAGGAGTTGATTGATTAGTATTTTTTGCGAAGATTGTTTCGCCAGTCAGTTGATTAATAACGAGTGCTTTAGATGATGCAAGACGAAGTGTTCCACTACCATCATAAGCCATCCCCGCTTTTTGACTACGTAAACGATGATGAACTCTATTGCTACCGCCACGAATGCTAGACGAATCAAATTTTACTTGTTGGTATTGATTAGATTGACTCTTAGCAGTGTGCTTATGCGATTTTTTGCTAGATGCATGCGAAGCTAATGGCGTAAGGCTTAGCATCAATGCAATATAAAATAGTATAAATTTACGCATGTAAAATCTCATTAGTTTGTTTCACGTCATACAGTTACAACTGAATACTATATAAAAACTTTAGCTTTGTCATCAATAAATTTTCAATATTCATTGATGATATATTCTACAATTATTTTTAAGCGTATTTTAATTTAAAAAAATACGCAATTATCAATAAAATTAAGGCTAAAATATTCCTTAAATTCATCTACACAATATCGATAAATAACATGTATATTCCAGAGTCTCTCCGCTACAGCGCCCAACATCTATGGACAAAATCTGCAACTGATGGCCTATGGGAAGCCGGTATTACTGATTATGCACAAGATTTATTGGGTGATATTGTCTTTATTGATGCCCCTGCCATTAGGACTAAGCTCATTGCCGGCAAGCCTTGTGGTTTAGTTGAATCAGTTAAAACAGGTTCTGATTTAAATGCATTGGTCGATGGCGAGGTAATTGAAATCAATCAAGCTGTCATCAATTCTCCTGAACTCATTAATGAGAACCCATATCAGGCGTGGATATTTAAATACAAACCGAGTGAGCCAGATGGTAAAGTGCAGATAGTCAATAAGCTACTAAACGCTGAAGCTTATCAAGCACTCATTGATGGGTTGTAATTAGCGCAATTTATTTATTAAAAATTAAACGTACTGAATCAAGCAATTTTTCAATTTCAGTTTTAATATTTTGAATTAAATTCCGCTCTATTTCCGGCAATTCTGTATTTAACTGTTGCTTGAACTCATTCTTGGTGACGTCAGCTATGACATCAAGCTCCTGCTTCAGTGTCACCCCCCAATCATGAGACAAGCTTTGATATAACGCTGGGAATGCGTCATCAATATCTAACGCCAATTGTTGCTTTGACTTTAACTGCAAGGCTTGTAAATATAGCGCAAGTTCAGCCTGTGATTGCGCTTCTAAGCCTTGGTATACAACGGCTAATTCAGCCGCCAAACTGGCTTGATGCTCGATTAATAAATCTTCATGCAATCGCTTTACTTTATCTTGTAAAGCAAGTGTAGCAGTTTGTACTTCTGCAACTTCCTGTGATTGCATTTGACTCAGTGCTTGAACTAGGTCTGCTTTAACAATCTCAGCATTAACATGCATCATCCGAGGAATTTCAGTGGCAAAGTCTGCTCTAACTTTATCTGCAGCTGCGCTGGCGCAATCGACGATAGATTGCTTTGCACTTGTAACGGCCTGGTTAACTTCTTGCGCGACTAAGTGCTTAATTGCCTCTGTCAGCTCATCCTCTACCAGCCGTTTTAATTGCGGTTTAATTGTGGTGAGAATCTCAGCAATCAAATCTGCATTAAGACTGAGCGGCCTAATAGACTGCCCGGAAAATGCATGCACGTCTGTCAGTAATGGGATGTCTTGCTCTTGCATTTTTTCAACCTACTTTAAATTAGAATAATTTACAAACTTAACCAGAGCAATTACTTTCTCCCGGCCATATCGGTTGACTTTATTTCATAGCCTCGATCTCTATAAAATCGGAACTTTAGCCTCGCCGTAGCTTTATCAGCATCGTCATTGCCTACTAGCTCTACTAAATATCTAAACCGACTAAAAAATGGCGGATACTCAGCTTGCAAGTTAATTAAGATATCATCTTTGATTAATTGACCACTATTGTCACTCACTACAATAGATGAATGCTGTCTTATCGCTTTATCAGCTTTTGTGCATGCTAAGAAACTCGTGGCCGATTGGTGCCAAAGCACTTGCTGGAATGCATCATTCATCTCATCGCCTTGTGTAAAGATCATTAATTCACGACCTTTATCTACCGATTTCTCACAAAGTTCAGCGGCTTTTGCCAATTTATCATCTACATTAAAAAAGAATTCTATCCGCGTCATTGTCTAATTTAGCTTATTCGCACGGGCAACCAAGAACTCAGTTAACAAAGGCACCGGCCGGCCTGTTCCACCTTTTTCTTTACCTGATTTCCATGCTGTTCCCGCGATATCCAAATGAGCCCAATCATATTTTTTTGCGAAACGAGATAAAAAACATGCCGCGGTAATGCTACCTGCAGCACGCCCGCCAATATTAGCCATATCTGCAAAGTTACTATCTAATAAAGGTTGGTAATCATCCCACATTGGCATGTGCCATGCCCGGTCTAGAGCTGTTTCACCTGCTTGCAACAGTTCGCTAGCTAGCGCATCGTTGTTACTAAATAAGCCACTAGCATGGTGGCCTAACGCAATCACACATGCACCAGTCAATGTAGCAATATCAACCACTGCACTTGGTTCAAAACGCTCGACATAAGTGAGCGCATCACACAAAATCAAACGGCCTTCTGCATCAGTATTCAGCACTTCAATAGTCAAACCTGACATACTAGTAAGTACATCCCCCGGCCTTACTGCACGGCCATCTGGCATATTTTCGCATGTAGGGATTACGCCTATCACGTTGAGCGCCAATCCCATCGCTGCAATCGCCTTAAATGTGCCAAGTACGCTCGCGGCGCCACACATATCATATTTCATTTCATCCATCTCGCTACCTGGCTTTAACGAAATGCCACCCGTGTCGAAAGTAATCCCTTTACCCACTAACACCACAGGTTTTTGATCTTTCTTACCTTTAAGATGCTGCATGATGATGAATTTTGGCGGCTCTTCGCTGCCTTGTGACACGCCTAAAAATGAACCCATGCCCAATTTTTTCAACTCATCTCGTTCTAATACTTCCACATTAAAATGATAAGTTTCACCTAACGCCAATGCTTGTGCTGCCAAATAAGTGGGCGTACACACATTGGGTGGTAAATTGCCCAAATCTTTGGCTAATCCTACTCCTGTAGCTAAAGCCTGACCTTCCAACATGCCCGCTTCTGCCTGTTGAACTTCGTTAGGCAATGCAACACTGATAATAAAATTAGCTATGCCTTTTTTAGACACCGGCTTAACTTCTTTTCTTTTAATCGCGTCAAATTTATAAAGTGCATCTAACGTAGCTTCCGTCAGGTAGGCCACTTTACGGCGGGCCGCTAATTCTCTAACTGGTAATTCAGCCAAGAAACTAGTGACATTGCTAGCACCACTTTTATCCAGTGCTTTCACGCTAGCACGCACCGCTTTACAATATTGCTTCTCAGCGAAATCTTCTTCTTTACCCAGTCCAACCAACAATACACGCTCGCAAGCCACGCCCGTGACATGATGCAACATTAATGTTGCATCTAATTTTCCATCCATATCACCACGCTTAATGACTTTAGCAATCAATCCATTCGAGGCATGATCAATTAGCTGTGCCGCATCTGACAGTTTGTGTGATTCATATATGCCAACAATTACACAATCGCTAAGCTCTTTTGCCGCATGACCGATTTTTATGCTAAATTCCATGGTGCTGTACCTTTTTTATATTATTAAGTTAAATTATCGCGGTTTTTACACGCAATTCATAGTTGAAAATAAATAGCCCGAGTAATTCATTATAATTACCATTAAATCTTATGCTTTTTAAGCGCTCACTCTTACAAGAACTCATATCAACCGCTACCGGTGCCTTGCTCATCCTGGTGGGCGTTGTCATCGCACAACGTGCTGGTTATTTAATCCAGCTTGCTGCAAAAGGCGTTTTGCCCAACGATTCTATTACCACAATGCTAGGTTTTAATTTAATCAGATTTTTGCCGATGCTGTTATCTCTCAGTTTATTTCTAGCCATACTTCTAACCTTATCTCGTTGGTATAGAGACTCTGAAATGGTCATTTGGTTTAGCTCAGGTTTAAGTATCAGCAACTGGATTCGCCCCATACTCATATTCAGCATACCTATTGTGCTATTCATTTCTTTTCTCAGTTTATTTATTACACCATGGGCTACCAATAAAGTTGAAGAATATCGCTCACAACTTCAAAACCGAGACGATGTGGCCACTATTAGCCCCGGTGTTTTCAAAGAGTCAGCGAATGCAGATCGAGTATTTTTTGTAGAAAGCTTCGATGAGCTTGGTAACATTGTTAAAAATATTTTTGTGCAATCCATTCAGCATCAAAAATTAGGCATTATCGTAGCCGCACAAGGCAGTCGAATTATTGAGAAAAATGGTGATAATTTTTTAATCATGCATCACGGACGTCGCTACCAAGGTGCTCGCGGTTCAGCAGAATATTCGACGACCGAATTTGAAAAGTATGCCATCCGAGTTGAGGCTGCTGAAGTACAACGTAGCCCACCTTCCATACAATCAAAGTCAAGTTTAGAGCTCATTCAAAATAACAACAATGGCAATATGGCAGAGTTACAATGGCGATTAGCCATACCAATATCTGCCTTAATACTTGCTCTTCTTGCTATTCCTTTAAGCGCTTTAGATCCACGAGCAGGGCGCTCCGCTAATTTTGCGCTGGCGCTCATCATCTATATTCTTTATAACAACCTGCTCAGCATTATTCAAGCTTGGATTACCCAGGGGAAAATAAATGGCTTTGTAGGCTTATGGCCTGTGCATCTATTTTTTGCAGCAATCACTTTTTATATGTTTTACCGCCGCACACAACAACGAGCAATTTCTCCTAGACTATCATTAGCTGCATGGCCTATTTTTAGAAAAAATAAATCGAATTTATAAGATTTTATCAGTCAAAATACATGCCCATACTTAACCGATATCTACTAAAAGAAGTCACCCTCAACGTACTGCTAGTAATGTTGGCACTGATGGCGATGTTCTCATTTTTTGATTTAATTCAAGAGCTTGATACTTTAGGCAAAGGCAGTTATGGCCTCGCTAAAATTTTGCTATTTGTATTATTGAGTTCGCCCGGC
>CAILFU010000083.1 GCA_903833595.1 uncultured Pseudomonadota bacterium | reverse complement strand
TCTTAGCGTTACTACAGGTAGGCGCACATCCACTCAAACTAGAGGCTGAAAAAATTGCTGAAATTGCCGCGCTTGAAGGTAATTTTTACTTTGAAACCTTCATCTCTTTAAGTTGCCACAATTGCCCAGAGGTGGTGCAAGCCCTTAACTTAATGGCTGTCATTAACCCTAATATCAAGCATGTGATGATTGATGGGGCTTTATACCAAGATGAAGTCAATGCTCGAAAAATTATGGCCGTGCCTACCCTATTCCTAAATGGCGAAGAATTTGGCGCGGGACGCATGGGTATCGATGAAATTTTGCCAAAGTTAGATAAAGGTGCGGCAGCCCGCGAAGCTAAAAAATTAACAGCTAAAGCACCCTATGACATATTGATTGTCGGTGGCGGGCCTGCAGGCGCATCAGCAGCTATCTATGCAGCACGCAAAGGCATTAAAACCGGCATTGTGGCTGATCGCTTTGGCGGCCAAGTGATGGACACCATGGCCATTGAAAATTTTATTTCCATCAAAGAAACAGATGGCCCTAAATTAGTGGCTGCGCTAGAAGAGCATGTGAAAACTTATGACATTGACGTGATGAATTTACAACGTGCTCAGTCATTAAACGTGCCAAAGGCGGGTGAGGCGGGTTTAATTGAGGTAAAGCTTGAAGGTGGTGCAACGCTGAGTAGCAAAGCAGTCATCATCGCCACAGGGGCTCGTTGGAAAACACTGAATATTCCTGGTGAAAAAGAGTATCGAGGTAAAGGTGTGGCTTACTGCCCGCATTGTGATGGGCCTTTATTTAAGGGTAAGCATGTTGCGGTGATTGGTGGTGGCAACTCTGGTGTTGAAGCAGCGATTGATTTAGCCGGATTTGTCAGTCATGTGACGCTGTTACAGTACGGCGAAACCCTCAGCGCTGATGCGATTTTACAAAATAAATTATTCAGCTTAAGTAATGTCAGTGTTATTACGCATGCAGAAACCACTGAAATCACTGGTGAAGATCAAAAAGTGAACGGTATAATTTATAAAAATCGTGCCACTAGCGCCTTGCATAGCGTGCCACTCGCAGGCGTATTTGTACAAATTGGCTTGTTACCAAATACGGATTGGCTAAAATCCAGCGGGATACAATTAAGCAAATTTGGTGAAATTGAAGTGAATTCGCATGGCCAGACATCCTTACCCGGTGTATTTGCTGCAGGCGATGTGACTACTGTACCTTACAAGCAAATTATCATTGCGATGGGTGAGGGTGCAAAAGCCTCATTAGGGGCGTTTGATTATTTAATTCGCCAGTAAAATTAGAGGGGGTGAGTTAAGCCTAGCGTGCTAGATATGCTGAGGATAAGGCGTGCCATCGTTGATCAGCGCAATCAGCGCATGAATATCTGCTCGCTCAGCATTACTGCCATCCACTGCGCGTTTAGTAGCCACCCTAATTTCATCCACTTCAAACACGCTTAATTTAATGACACCAGAGGCCATCTCAAGCGAAAAAACAGGTACTTTTTTGCGGTTACTGCCTTTTTTATCGCGCTTACCATCATTCATTACACGATAAGATTTTTCATTGGTTTCAAATGGAATGTCTTGATTAAGCAGAAACATTTCCACATCCTTCAGGCTATCTGCAAATAAGTGAATGTGCGTTTCAGCGCCTAGTCCAGCAGTACCATCTAGTACTGCTCCTGTTAAATGCGGATTAAATCTCTCTAATAGCTGCATGGTAAATAGCGCACTCTTGCGTAAAATTACTAAATTTTCTGGCTGCTCATCACTTAAAAAAAGCGTATTGTAAAGTTTAAGTTCTTCCTCAATTTCTGCATTAGAAGGCAATATGCCATTATCTAAGGTGTCAAATTGACGGCCCGCCTTCTTTTTAGCATAGGCAAAGTCAGAGATGCCATCCTCTGCCATCATCCTTGCTGCTTGTTGGGCAATTAACTGCCGTAATTGCTGTGAATTTTCTTTAGCCATAACAAATTATTTTAATTGCTAGTTCGGCTTTAATATTTTTGCAGCTGTATTTTGTGAGTCAGGCGGTGTGTGTTGTGATGAATTATTTGATCCTGATGAAGATGAAGTCTTATTGACTGCTGAGGGAGGTAACACTATCTCAGGCTGAAATAACTGCTGAACCTGATTCAGTGAAGCACCAACCCCTTCAATACCCTGACTGCCATTTAATGGTATTGGTGTGCTAGATTCAATCTGTGGGGGCGGATTTTCATGATAGAAGTATTCAATCACACCACTATTATCTCGCGTCCCTGTTGTTGGATCTACATTAATGGCATCCACGCCATCAGGCATCCACATGGCCACTTCAGGTAGGCTTTGCAATGCCGTTGCCATATATTTAATCCAAATAGGCAGTGCAGCACCTGCGCCCGTTTCACCTTTGCCAAGTGGCTTAGGTTTATCGAATCCTATCCAAGCAATTGCCACTTGTTTGGGGCTGTAACCGGCAAACCAAGCATCATTATGATCATTGGTAGTGCCTGTTTTACCGGCGATATCACTGCGACCTAAACTTAATGCGCGCATTGCTGTGCCGCTTTGTATGACACTTTGCATCATAGAGTTTAAAATAAAAGCGTTACGCGCATCAATGACGCGCGGTGCACCATTGCTAGCATGGTCAAACTTGGTTGTTAAAATAACCTTACCATTATGGTCGACAATTTTAGAGATTAAGTTGGGTGTAACGCGATAACCACCATTCGCAAATACTGCATAGGCGCTCGCCATTTGCCAGGGCGTAGTGGACCCCGCCCCTAAGGCCATCGTCAGGTAAGGCGGGTGCTCTTTAGCGGCAAAACCAAAGCGTGTAATGTAATTTTGAGCGTAACTCGGACCTATGTCTTTTAATACGCGAATCGCTACCGTATTCACAGAATGCGCTAACGCTTTTCTTAAGCTAATGGGGCCCTCAAATGAATTCTCATAATTCTGTGGTGACCAGTCTTTGCTACCTGTTTCACTGGCAGAAAAATTTAATGGCGCATCTTCTACAATGCTAGCGGGTGTATAGCCTTTTTCTATTGCGGCAGAATAAATAAAAGGCTTAAAGCTTGACCCTGGCTGACGCCAAGCCTGTGTGACATGGTTGAATTTACTTTGATTAAAGTCAAACCCCCCTACTAAAGCGCGTATCGCACCATTTTCAGGATCAAGGGCAATCAGCGCCGCTTCCACTTGTGGAAGCTGAACGATACGCCAGCTATCGCCAGCTTTGATGATACGCACTACCGCACCGACTTTTAACAATCGCTTAGCCGGGTCTTTATCGCGCAGCATTTTTTCTACGAAAGATAAACCGGCCCCTGACACTGAAATATCATCACCATTCTTGCTGTGTAGCTGAATCGCTTTAGCAGAAATGCTCGTAATCACCGTTGGGATGAAGCCATTAAAAACTTCAATGTCATCCAAGGCAGACTCGATTGCGATTTTTTTATCTTCAGCTACCAACCCATCAAGATTCAACACTTTCTCGGGACCTCGGTAGCCGTGGCGCATATCGTAATCTAAAACACCTTCACGCACTGCGGTATTTGCCGCCTCTTGATTGGCTTTACGTATGGTGGTGTAGACTTTAATGCCACTACTGTAAATTTCATCTTGGTATTGTTCATATAATTGATCTCGCACAATTTCTGCCACGTAATCCGCTGATAAATCGCGTGATTGTTTAGAGGCTTTAAAGCGCAAAGGCTGTTTTAACGCGGCATGGTAGATGTTTTCTTTAATGAAACCAAAGCGAAACATATCATGTAGCACTTCTTGTTGACGAGCAATTGACCGTTTTGGGTTCAGAAATGGATTATAGTTTGAGGGCGCCTTAGGTAAGCCGGCTAATAAGGCAGTCTCGGCTAAATTGAGTTTATCGAGCGGCTTGCCATAATACATTTGCGAGGCAGCAGCAAAGCCGTAAGCACGCTGCCCTAAATAAATTTGGTTTATATAAAGCTCTAGAATTGCGTCCTTACTCAAATTATGTTCTATTTTAATCGCCAGTAGCGCTTCATTGATCTTAGTAATTAAGGTGCGCTTACCATTAGGCACAGTAAAAAAGTTTTTAGCTACTTGCATGGTGATAGTACTAGCCCCTTCATGGCTTCTACCAGTCACATTATTTTTAATTGCGCGTAACACACCAGTAGCATCAATGCCGCCATGCTGATAAAAACGACGGTCTTCAATGGCTAGCACTGCATCTTTCATATTTTGTGGCACATTCTCGATCTTAACGTAGGCGCGGCGCTCTTCTCCGAATTCAGCAATTAAAGCGCCATCGTCCGAGTAAACTCTCAGCGGCAACTTAGGCTGGTAGTCCGTCAGTGCCTCAAGTGAAGGCAGTGAGGGGTAAATAAGCGCCGCAGCAATAGCAATGAGTGCTGTGATTGACAACCCTGCAACCAACATTGCCAGAAAAAGATAGTGCCACCATTTAGTAGGAGTCATGTATTTGAAAATCTTTTTTTATAAATATAGCTTTATTATAAATTGCTCTGGCGATGCTTGCTGATAAACAATTAAATAAACCGTTAATAAAGCCTTCAATTACAAAAATTCCACCCATTAACAAATGAGAAATTGCTTTACAGGGTTTGAAGTTGTTGATAGGATTTAATGTAAATTATTAGAAAAGTACGTAACTAACGAATTCAGAAAAGGAATTTCAGGTTGAAATTCAGTTTTTTCAAAGAAACAACCCCATCACTGATAGGAGTAGATATCAGCTCAGTCTCTATTAAAATGGTAGAGCTGTCAGATGATGGGCGCGGCGGTTACAAGCTTGAAGGTTATGCTACACAGCCCTTACCTAAAGGCGCTATGGTCGACGGCAATGTAGCCGATCTTGAAAAATTAATTGAGGTAATGAAGTTAGCATGGAAACTGCTGGGTTCGCGTGAAAAGCGCGTGGCACTTGCACTCCCAACTGCCGCCGTCATCAGTAAAAAAGTGCAAATGTCCGCTGGCTTACGTGAGGAAGACATGGAGGCACAAGTCGAGGCAGAAGCGAATCAATATATACCATTCTCACTTGATGAAGTGAATATTGACTTTCAGATACTTGGCCCAGCTGCTAATAATCCAGATGAGGTAGAAGTATTAATTGCCGCCTCACGTAAAGAAAAAATCGAAGACCGCGTCGCCGTTGCTGAAGGTGCAGGTCTTAAAGCCATGATTATGGATGTGGAAAGCTATGCGACAGAGGCTGCCTATACGCTAGTGGCCAATCAACTACCTAATGCAGGTCGCGAACAAACCGTGATGATTGCGGATATTGGTGCGGCAATGATGCATGTGAATGTACTGCATGATAATAAATCAATTTATACGCGCGAACAGAGCTTTGGTGGCGGACAACTCACTCAAGAAATTCAAAGTCGTTTTGGATTGTCTCCTGAAGAAGCTGAAATGGCCAAACGCAAGGGCGGCTTGCCTGATAGCTATGATTCAGAAGTGCTTCAGCCGTTTATACAATCCGTAGCGATGGAAGTCGCGAGGGCAATGCAATTCTTCACCAGCTCAACGCAATATAATCGAGTAGATCATATTGTACTAGCGGGCGGTTGTTCCGCAATCGCCGCATTAGATATTGCCGTGCAAAGCCTCACCAAAGTGAATACTGTCGTTGCCAATCCGTTTAACAGTATGACAATTAACACCAAACTTAAGCAGCAACAAGCGATTACAGATGCGCCTGCTATGCTAATCGCCTGCGGTCTTGCGATGCGCGGAGGGTTGCCACTATGATACGTGTTAACTTACTACCGCATCGTCAAATCAAGCGTGAGTTGCGTCAACGTGAATTTGGCTTAATGGCTTCTTTTTCCGCTATTGCCGCCTCAGCCATTGTTTTCTTAGGCTATACTTTTATCAATAGTCAAATCGATGCTCAAATGGCACGTAATGGGCGCTTGGATGCAGCTATTGTAAATTTAGATAAAGAAATTGCTGACATTAAAGATCTGAAAGATAAAATTAGCGTCATGTTAGAACGCAAACATGTGGTAGAAAATTTGCAAACCAATCGTAGCCAATCGGTCATTGTGCTTGATGAGCTAAGCAGGCAGTTGCCTGAAGGCATGTACTTCAAAAGTATTAAGCAGCAGGGCGTAGTCATTTCAATAGAAGGTATTGCAGACACCAATGCACGCGTTGCCGCTTTAGTCAAAAGTCTTTCCACCTCAAATTGGCTAGAAATGCCCAACTTGGTCGAAATAAAATCGGTGCTCGTCAACAACCTTAAACAAAATGTATTTACGCTTACTGTGAATATTAAAGTCCCTAAAGATGAAGAAGAGACCCCTAAAGTCGTAGCTAAAGGGGGCCGTAAATCATGAAATTAGATGATTTTAATAATATAGACTTTAATAACGCTGGTAGCTTGCCTGTACCAGTAAAAGCGGTATTGCTTGCGCTTATCTTTTTAGTGCTATTGACGCTAGGCTATTACTTTTTATGGATTGAAGCTTCGGCATCGCTGGATGTGGCTAAAGCTAAAGAACAAGAGTTGCGAGAAGTGTTTTTAACTAAAAAAGCGCAAGCAATTAACTTAAAAGCATATAAGCAGCAAATGGTAGAGATTGAAAAAACTTTTGGTACCATGTTAAGACAGTTACCAGATAAATCACAAATGGATGGTTTATTGACTGATATTAATCAAGCTGGGCTAGCACGAGGCTTGGAGTTCGAACTCTTCAAACCAGGCCAAGAAACGCAGGCTGAATTTTATGCGGAGATGCCAATTTCCATCAAAGTGCTAGGGTCATATCATGACTTAGGTGCCTTTGCCACAGACATTTCAAAGTTATCGCGTATCGTTACATTGAACAATATCTCCATCACGTCCACCACTTCCACAAATAAAGACGCCAACAAAGACACTAAGTCTGTAGCTACAAGTTCAATATTGACGATGGAAGCCGTTGCAAAAACCTACCGCTATTTAGATGCCGATGAACTTGCTGAAAAAAGAAAAACTGAAAAAGCGGCCAAAGCTAAATCCGCTAAGAAAGGTTAATTGGCCCAGTGACGATATTCTTAACATCAAAATCAGTTGAAAGTGCGCTTAAAGTCATATTCATTTGTATGATTAGCTTTGCTTTAACCGCATGTGGCAGTGATGAAGGTGATGATTTAGACCAGTTTATGCGCAATGCTGCGAATACGATGAAGCCTAAAATCAAATCTTTACCAGAAGTAAAGCCTTACCTTGCATTGCAATACAATGCCGATGGCACACTCGCCGACCCATTTCATGTGCGTAAGGCTACGCATAAATCGGGTGCCTTACAGCCCAATTTAAAACGCCCTAAAGAGGCGATGGAAGCCTATCCGCTAGAAAGCGTAAAGTATGTCGGCATGATTTCAAAAAGTAAGCTCACTTTTGCTTTGCTTAAAACGCCTGATAATATGGTACAGCAAGTCAAAATTGGCAGCTATGTTGGTCAAAATTTTGGCTTAGTCACGCAAATTACAGATAGCGAAGTGGTGTTGAAAGAAATCGTGCTCGATGATCTTTCTGGAGATTGGATAGAGCGCGTTTCTAATTTAACTTTGCAAGAATGATGAGCAGCAATCGAAGTTTACAATTTCTAGAAAAATTAAGAAATTCTGGGATTAAGCATCAGGGTGGAAAAATGAAAAAAACTATATGGCTATCAAAATTTTTACAAGCAAGCTTGCTGGTCAGCTTAATGGTGCTTTGTGGGTTGACGCAAGCAGAAGAACAGTCAAACTTAAGCAATAAAATAGAAACGATTGATTTCTCAACGTTGCCTGGCGGTAGAGTGGCTATTCGCATCAAAACCACACAAGCGCTGACTAATCCCCCCGCTGGGTTCACCTTGAACAACCCGGCGCGGATTGCCTTAGATTTTCCGAATGTGGCTAATGGCCTCGCAAAAACAAATATCCCTGCTGATCAAGGCGCACTCAAGAGCGTCACGCTCGCGCAAGGTAAAGAGCGCACTCGCATGGTGCTCAATTTATCTAAAAACGTCGCTTACAATGCTGCGGCAAATGGCAATGAAGTGACCATTACCTTACAAGCCAATGAGGCCAGTGCAAATCAGGGTGTTGAAACTAAATTTGCCGAACCCAGCATTGGGCAAGCACAATTTTCTCTCAAAAATGTCGACTTTGCTCGTGGGAAAAATGGCGAAGGTCGCATCATAGTCGATCTATCAGACGCTTCTGCTGGTATCAATATTAAGCAAAAAGGCAAAACCATTGTTGTCGATTTTATTAATACCAATGTGCCAGATAACTTGCAACGTCGGTTGAATGTGACTAATTTCAATACCCCAGTAATTTTTGTAGACACCATGAAGCAAGGCAAAAATGGACGCATGGTGATTGAGCCGCAAGGTAATTGGGAGCAATCTGCCTATCAAGCCGATAAAAAATTCATTATTGATGTACGCCCCGTCGTTGATGATCCGAACAAATTAGTGCGTGGCGCTAAGACTGGCTATGCAGGTGAAAAGTTATCGTTGAATTTTCAAAACATTGAAGTACGTGCAGTGCTGCAAGTGATTGCAGACTTTACCGGGCTCAATATTGTGACAAGTGACACGGTCACAGGCAACCTCACCTTACGCTTAAAAGATGTGCCTTGGGATCAAGCCATGGACATTATCACGCAAAGCAAAGGGCTGGCGATGCGTAAAACTGGCAATGTCATATTAGTTGCGCCCGCCGAGGAGTTAGCCGCTAAGGAAAAACAAGCGCTTGAGGCTACCCAGCAAATTGACGACTTAGAGGCCGTGCGCACTGAAGTATTCTCATTGAAATATATGAGGGCAGAAGATTTAACTAAGATCATTACCGATGCTAAACAAAAAATATTATCAAAACGTGGCTCTGCTGTAGCAGACCCCAGAACAAATAACATTTTCGTGCAAGACACCCCTAAATATCTCGCACAAGTACAATCCATCATCAACAAAACCGATGTGGCTGTTCGACAAGTCATGATTGAGTCTCGCTTGGTCATTGCTGATGATAAATATAGCAAAGCATTGGGTGCTAGGTTTGGGGTTACACAAACAAGAACGACGGGGAATAGTGTGGGTACTGTTAGCGGTTCGCTAGGCAACAGACCTACAGCATCAGTTGCTGGCTCCTTAACTCAGGGCACTCACAATGGGTCAATTCAAACAGCAACCACGGGGGGCGTCGTCACTACCAGCTCAGATGGGCTCCCTGACTTAAATTCGAATTTACCTGTGGCTAATGCGTTTGGCTCTTTTGCATACAGTCTTTTCAATCTACCTGCCGGTATATTGCTGAATTTAGAACTCACCGCCATGGAATCAGATGGCCGCGGTAAGGTTATTTCTAGTCCGCGCATCACTACCGCCAATCAGCATAAAGCTAAAATTGCTTCTGGTACAGAAATCCCTTACTTAGAAGCAAGCAGCAGTGGCGCTGCTACCATTGCGTTTAAATCTGCGGTGTTAAGTTTAGAGGTCACGCCACAAATCACCCCTGATGACAAAATCATCATGGAGCTTGATGTGAAAAAAGACCGGGTAGGGCAAATATTTGCTGGAGTACCTTCTATTGAAACACAAAATATCAATACACAAGTGCTGGTAGGCAATGGAGAAACTGCGGTGCTAGGTGGCATTTACGAGCAAACCACTCGTAATGATGTTGAAAAAGTACCCTTCTTTGGTGACCTACCCATTATGGGCAATCTATTCAAACGTAAGACAGTACAAAATGATAGAACGGAATTACTCATATTTGTGACGCCAAAAATTATGGATGACAGCTTAACTTTGCATTAATACGCTTAAGCCTAACTTCAGACGATTTGAATTAGAAAAACTGACAGCGCGTCAAGATTGTCATAAAATGCCCATCATCATCGTGATGGGCATTTTGTTTATTAAGATTAGGTGGGGTTTTGAAAAATATTTTCTTTATCGGATTAATGGGGGCAGGTAAAACCACGATTGGCCGCCTAATTGCCAAGCAATTAGGTATGGTTTTTTATGATTCCGACCATGAGATTGAGCTTAAAACTGGCGTTAAAATACCATTGATATTTGAATTAGAAGGCGAAGCAGGTTTTCGTAAACGTGAAACCGCCATCATTGAAGAGCTTAGTCAGCTCAATAACATTGTGTTGGCGACAGGCGGCGGCGCAGTATTATCTGCTGAAAATCGTCAAATTTTAAAAAACAATGGCAAAGTCGTTTATTTGCGCGCTAACGTGCACGACCTATGGCAGCGCACCCGTAACGATAAAAGTCGGCCATTACTGCAGGGCACCAATGTAAAAAAGAAGTTAGAGCAGTTGTATCATGAGCGTAATCCTATTTATACGGCGCTGGCCGATTGTATTGTTGATACGGGGCCACAATCAGCAACCGACATTGCCCATTACATCGAGCAAAAACTGCAAGCATTAAATGCCGAAGAAAAGTCAGCATAATCAACACCCATCAAATTAACGATTATTTAAACAGCCCATGCAAATACTTAAAGTAGAACTCGCCAACAGAAGTTATCCCATCCACATTGGGCGGGGTCTCATTGCAGATGCCAGCCTAATATTGCCACACCTCAAGCGTAAACACGTGGCCATTGTGACGAATACCACGGTAGCGCCATTGTATTTAGCTAAGCTCACGCAAACCTTAGAAGTGGCTGGCGTTAAGGTAATCCCGATTATTTTGCCCGATGGTGAGGCGTATAAAAATACTGAAACGCTCAACACTATTTACGATGTGTTGTTGCAAAACCGCTGCGAGCGAAGCACCACGTTAATTGCGCTAGGCGGTGGGGTGATTGGTGATTTAACCGGCTATGCCGCCGCCACTTATTTACGTGGTGTGCCTTTTATTCAAATCCCCACCACGCTGCTGTCGCAGGTGGATTCGTCCGTGGGTGGTAAAACCGGCATTAATCATCCGCTTGGTAAAAATATGATTGGTGCTTTTTATCAGCCACAATTAGTCTTGGCCGATATTGATACGCTACAAACCCTGCCAGCACGAGAATTTTCGGCGGGCGTGGCAGAAGTGATTAAATACGGTTTAATTCGCGATGCTGATTTTTTTGACTGGCTTGAAGTCAATATGGCGAAACTCATGCAGTTAGACGAACAAGTACTAAGCGAAGCGATTTACCGATCATGCCAAAACAAGGCGGATGTCGTGGCAAAAGACGAGCATGAGCAAGGCGAACGTGCCCTGCTTAACTTAGGCCACACCTTTGGCCACGCGATTGAAAACGCCATGGGTTATGGCGTTTGGTTGCATGGTGAAGCGGTGGCTGTAGGCACCATGATGGCGGCTGACTTATCACAACGCATGGCTTGGTTAAGTGCTACTGATGTCGCCAGAATTAAAAATAGCCTGATTGCGGCTAATTTACCGATTGACCCACCTGATTTAGGGGCTACAAAATATCTAGATTTAATGGGTTTAGATAAAAAAGTGGAAAATGGCAAAATCCGGCTGGTACTACAGCAAGGCATAGGCAAAGCAGTGATTACCAGTGATTACGATGCCGAAAAATTAGCGGCGACGTTAAGTCTATGCTGAACCTTGCCCCTTACGCGGCTAATCCAGCACTTTCATTAGGGCGTGAATTTGATGAGCCCCCTTCAAACACGCGCAACGCCTTTCAACGTGACCGTGACCGCATTATTCACTCTACCGCTTTTAGGCGCTTAGAATACAAAACCCAAGTGTTTGTCAATCACGAAGGGGATTTATTTCGCACCCGCTTAACGCATAGTCTAGAAGTGGCGCAAATGGCACGCGGCATTGCTCGCACCCTTAACTTACATGAAGACTTAACTGAAGCCATTGCCTTAGCGCATGATTTGGGCCACACGCCATTTGGCCATGCCGGGCAAGATGCGTTGAATGCTTGTATGCGTGACTTTGGTGGCTTTGAGCATAATTTACAATCGTTACGCGTAGTAGAAAAACTAGAGTTACGCTATGCAGATTTTGATGGGCTAAATTTAAGTTTTGAAGTGCGCGAAGGCATACTCAAACACTGTGCTATTAAAAATGCCAAACTATTGGGCGCTGTGGGGCAGCGCTTTTTAGATAAAACCAGCCCAAGCCTAGAAGCGCAACTCACCAACTATGCCGATGAGATTGCCTATAACAACCACGACATTGATGACGGTCTGCGCTCAGGTTTAATTACCATCGCGCAATTAGCCAAGGTGGAATTGTTTGCCAATAATTTAGCTATTGTTCAAGCTAAATACCCAAAATTAGAGCAAAAGCGGCTGATACACGAAACCATACGCCGCATGATTAATACCTTAGTGGTCGATTTATGTACCCACAGCGCACACAACATTGCCCAACATCAACCCAAAAACATCAGCGTTATTCGTCAGTTGCCGGCATTAATCGGCTTTAGCAGTGAAATTGCCGAGCAAAATCAAAAACTCAAACAATTTTTACGCAAGCATTTATACCATCATTACAAAGTGAATCGTATGAGCGCCAAAGCGACGCGTATTGTGCGTGAGTTATTTACTGGTTTTTTTGAAAATACCGGTTTACTGCCCGATGAGTTTCAAACCTACGCCGAAATAGACAAAGCCCGCGCTGTGGCGGATTACATCGCTGGCATGACAGACCGCTTTGCCATTCGTGAACACCGTAAATTGTTTACCGTAGAAGAGTATTTATAAGGCCATCTCATACAGCAATCCACGCGCATCAGGGCTTTCCAACCTACTTTATCTATAAAAACTCTACATTTGTTGTAAATTTACAACAAATGTAATTATTTGTAACTAAAACACCAAATAAGTGTTGTCTCACGTAATGAGCTTAGGCATACTTACTTACCTTCTCGATTAAGGGATATCTTTTGATATTTCGCATTGAGGAAGTTTGCAAACTTCCTCACCGCAAGGTGAGATTAACTAAAGAAGTACAAATAGCAGTAACCTTTTTAGGAGATTTATATGAATAACACAATTAAATTAGCAGTTGCTTCAGCTTTATTAGCTGCAGCTTCAAGTGCTTCAGCAGCTGGTGGTATCGTAGCTGGTGACTGGACTCTTGACATCGGTGGCGTTGTAAACACTTACTACACTCAATCTAAAGTTAAAGGTGACGCCGTTACTAACTTCGGCGGCACTACAAGTACTGGTACTTCATCAGTAAGCAACATCACTACTGGTTTATTACCTAACTACTTAACAGTTTCTGGTAAAACACGTCAAAATGATTTAGATGTAACATTCTTAATCAGTATCAACCCAGGTTCTTCAACTACAGGTTCTGGTAAACAATCAGCACAACAAGAAAACCGTCAAGCATTCTTAACATTCGGTGATGCTTCATGGGGTTCTATCAAACTTGGTAAAGATATTGGTATTTACGCTCAAGATGCTATCTTGAACGACATGACATTGTTAGGCGTTGGTTCTGCTGCTGGTGCTTTAGCTGGTAACACAACAACACTAGGTCGTATCGGTACAGGTTTTATGTATGCTGACTGGAAATCACAAGTTGCTTACACATCACCAAACTTCAATGGCTTCCAATTCACAGCTGGTGTAACTCAAGCGTTTGACCCAGCTTCTGTATTAGATGGCGGTACTGGCGCGTACCCACGTGGCGGTAAAGAGCCTGCTTACGAAGGTAAAGCATCTTACTCATTCGCAGGTGATGTCTCTGGTAAAGTTTGGGTGTCTGGTATTTCACAAAACGTTCAATCAGAAAACCAAACATCTACAGCATGGGATATCGGTACTACAGTATCTGCAGCTGGCTTCGGTGCAACTGCTTACTACGGCGAAGGTAAAGGCTTAGGTACTGCTGTTCAATTCAACGCTGCTTATGATGCTGCAGGCGACAAACGTGATTCTAAAGATTGGTACGTTCAAGGTACATACACTCTTCCAGGTGTAGGTACTAAATTAGGCGTGTCATACGGTGAGTCTAAATTACAAGGTGCTGGCGTTACTGACAGTGATTTCGGTTCAAACGATCTAAAAGACACTATGTGGGTAGTTGGTGCTTATCATCCTTTAACAAAACACCTAAACTTAGTAGCTGAGTACTCAGATGCTGAATCAAAAATTACTGGTGGTACTGCTAAAGGTACAGCAAAAACAGTTTCTCTAGGCGCGATCTTATTCTTCTAGGATTACCGCAGGGTTAACCCTGTGTTAGTTTAGAAGCTTAATATTAAGCTTTGAGTCACAAATAAAACGGCAACTTCGGTTGCCGTTTTTTTATTTATTGATTAAGCTGTAATTAATCCACTCGACTTGAAAAGTAAGCAAAATATGAATATATATCCTGTAACTGTCATTAATGATTTTTATGAAAATCCTGATGCGATTCGCCAATTTGCCTTGGCGCAAAAATACAAATTTCGCCATGAAGAAACAGGGTTGGATTATGTATATCCTGGCTGTCGTACCCAAGATTTACATAGCTTGGATAGCACCCTGCAAGCTATCGTCCTTAAAAAGTTAGTTTCAGTATTTCATATTGCCGAACATGACGTCATGCGTTGGGCGATTTCTTCTAGTTTTCAGAGTGTTTCAGACATATATAAAGAAGGTGTTATTCATACTGACACCAATACCATATTTGCTGGCGTATTGTATTTAACGCCTAATGCGCCGTTGAATTCTGGCACATCGTTATATAGAAAAAATGCAACGTTTACACAAAAAAAATACCAGCAAGCGTGTGATGCAAATGACGAGCGATTTAAGGCAGGTGAAATCGCTATGGATACTAGTTTTCACAGCATGTTTGATGAAGTGGTGAGGGTGAATAATGTATACAACACTCTCATTCTATTTGAGGGGGATATTTTCCATGCGGCCAATCAATTTTTTGGTAAAACCTTAGAAGATTCAAGACTCGCACAAGTATTTTTTATCAATAAAATTGACGCTAACAAAGCAAGCTCATTCCCACTGAATAGAACTAAAGCAGTCAAGATTTAAGTCACAAATAAAAACGGCAACTTCGGTTGCCGTTTTTTATGCCTGTCGTTTATGCACCAAGTTAATAGGCGTAAAAAATCCACCGATTAAAGTGGGCTGATATTTTATTTAACGCTTAATCTTCAATACCTAATTCCTGAATTTTACGTGTAAGGGTGTTGCGCCCCATGCCTAGCTGGTTAGCCGCTTCAATGCGACGGCCATGGGTATGTTCTAAGGCTTTGACAATTAAAATACGCTCAAATATTTGCGTGCGCGTTTCTAATACGTTTTGCTCGCCACGGTTAAGCGCATCCGTCACTTCACCCGCCAACGCCTCTTGCCACGACATCGCCGCAATCGATTTACTGCTGTCTTCTTTAAGCTCGGGCGGTAAATCGGCAATATCAATATTTTGTCCAGGCGCCATCACTGTAAGCCAATGGCACACGTTTTCTAGCTGGCGAACATTGCCACTCCAATTGACTGCACTTAAATATTGCAAGGCGGCGGCAGAGGGCTGTTTAGTTTCTACGCCTAACTCTGTAGCACTATGGTGTAAAAAGTGTTTAATCAATAAGGGAATATCTTCACGTCGCTCACGTAGTGCGGGTAAACGCAACCTAATCACGTTCAGGCGGTGAAATAAGTCTTCACGGAACAAACCCAGTTTTACCCGCTCTTCCAAATCTTGATGGGTGGCGGCAATAATACGTACATTCACCTTAATGGGCTGATGCCCACCCACGCGGTAAAATTGACCGTCACTCAATACCCTTAGCAACCGAGTTTGTAGGTCAGCAGGCATATCACCAATTTCATCTAAAAACAGTGTGCCGGTATCTGCTTGTTCAAAACGACCGCGCCTTGACGCTTGCGCGCCGGTAAATGCGCCACGCTCATGGCCAAATAATTCAGATTCCAGCAAGTCTTTAGGTATCGCAGCGGTATTAATGGCAATAAAGGGTTTATCGCCACGCGGGCTGTGGCGGTGCAAAGCGCGTGCTACTAACTCTTTACCGCTACCTGATTCCCCGTTAATCAGCACAGTGGCATGTGAGCGACTTAAGCGGCCTATGGCCCTAAAAACCTCTTGCATAGCGGGTGCTTGACCGATGATTTCAGGGGTTTCTTCTTCCACGACTTTTTCGGTATATTGACGAGTGCTTTCTTCTACCGCACGCTTAATCACATCAATGGCTTGATCAACATCAAACGGTTTTGCCAAATACTCAAATGCCCCACCCTGGAAAGCGGCCACGGCACTTTCTAAATCTGAATAGGCCGTCATGATAATCACAGGGATATCAGGATATCTTTGCTTAATTTCGCTTAATAAATCTAAGCCAGAACCATTGGGCATACGAATATCGCTGACTACGACCTGTGGTTGCTCGTGCTCTAGGGCATTGAGTGCCTCAGACACCGAGGCAAAGGTTTTAAACTCCATATCCGTGCGCGAAAGGGCTTTTTCAAACACCCAGCGAATAGATTTGTCATCGTCGATAATCCAAATTGGTTTCATAAGTTTCTCTAAAAAATTTAAGTATTATTCGCACTCACCATCGGTTTAATGACGGAGGTTTCTATGGGCAATAAAATGGTAAAACAGGTATGACCGGGCGCGCTTTCACACTCAATCATGCCATGATGTTGCGTGATAAAAGTTTGCGCTAAAGTGAGACCTAAGCCAGTGCCGCCTTCATTACCCGACACTAATGGGTAAAAAATACGTTCACGAATATCAGCCGGAATCCCTGGTCCGTTATCCATAATTTCTAATTTAATAGCAACGCGATAGCGTTTTCTGGCCAAGGTTACTTGTCGTTCTGCACGGGTTCTAAAGGTTAGCTGGCTACCTGGCGTATTGCGCGATTGCATGGCTTGCACGGCGTTACGTGCGATGTTTAACACCGCTTGTATGAGCTTTTCACGGTCACCAATTAACTCTGGCAGGCTTAAATCATAATCACGCTTAATCAATACCGCTTTAGGTGATTCCGCCAACAGTAAGCTACGTACCCGCTCTAACACTTCATGGATATTCGTTGGTTGATACTTAGGCGCACGATGCGGGATGAGCAATCTATCCATCAGCGACTGCAGGCGATCCGCCTCTTTAATAATGACTTGGGTATATTCACGCAAGCTGGGCGATGGCAGTTCGTGTTCTAGTAGCTGCGCAGCGCCGCGTAGCCCCCCCAAGGGATTACGAATTTCATGGGCAAGGTTACGTAGTAGTTCTGCATTGGCTTGTTGTTGAATCAGCATGCGCTCTTCACGGGCAATACGGAGCTGGGCATCCATTTGCTGAAACTCTAAAATTAAACTGGCATTGGGCGAATCAATAGGCGTCACCGTGCAGGTCACGGCAAATGATTGATGTCTATGCGTACTGATGACAAACTCGTGCTCGCGAAATGGACTTTGCTGCTGAGAAGCATTTCTAACCGCCAGCATTAAAATTTCGCAATTAGGGAAAACGTCGTCTATCAGCATGCCTGTGACATGCGTGGCACTAAATGCAAAAATAATTTCTGCGCCAGGGTTGATGTACACCACGCGACGATTATCATCGAGCAGAATAATCGCTGTCGCTAGATGTTCTAGCCCAGAAAAATGATTGGGAGTGGGTTGTACCATAGTCTGATTGAATTGAGTGTGTTCAATGATAATACTATGAATAAAGCAAAAGATAGACCAACTTTGGAGACTACGTCGCGTTTATCTAGCAAAGTTGAATAAACCCGTAAAATTGAGTGAATGATATGCGAAATACGATGATGATTAACTGCTGCTAATTAAGCGCATCAAGCTCTTTTTGCAATAATTTAATATTGTTTTCATGGCTATCCACATCTGCCTGCAGGCTCTTTACTTTTTCATCATATTTAGCGACGTTACGAAATGTTGATGTTGTCCCATCTGCATTTTTTTTATGTAGCATTTCAGGATTCGCCGCACCCTCTGTATATGCCTTTTGCGCTTGTACTAAGGCTGCTTTTTCTGAATCTAGCTCGTTCTGTAATATATCTTGTCGCTTAGCATCGCGTTGGTTTTGTGTGTTTTTATCTACTTTAGGAAAGCCTTCTGGCGAGGCAACGCGCTTGCTACTAGCATTACTATCAGCCGCACGTTTTGTTCGATCATTTGAAATGGTATTGGCGTCTGGATCAAGGGCTAGGCGCGTGGCACCTTTAGTTTTAATATTAGAATAAGTCACACGGCCATCAGCATCAACGCGTTTATATATTTCAGCAACGGCATTGCTAGAAAACGCCACTAAGATAAATGCTAATAATGATAAATTATTTTTCATACTTGTAGTTTAGTAGAGTTAGTCAACTTAGGCAATGCAGTTCATGTTGCGCAAAAACAAAATAAAAAAGGGCGATTCATCGCCCTTTTTTATTTAAAACTAATTAACGCTAAATTAGCATGAGTAGTACAAACCAAACTCAGCTGGATGTGGTGTCATGCGAAGTTTGTTGACTTCTTCCATCTTAAGGGCGATGTAGCTATCAATCCAATCTTCAGTGAAAACGCCACCGCGTGTTAAGAACTCACGGTCTTTATCTAAATGCTCAAGCGCTTGTTCTAATGAAGAACATACGGTTGGAATCAATGCATCTTCTTCTGGTGGTAGATGGTACAAGTCTTTTGTTGCAGGCTCACCTGGATGAATCTTGTTTTGTACGCCATCTAGTCCTGCCATCATCAATGCGCTGAACGCCAAGTATGGGTTAGCAATTGGATCTGGGAAACGCGCTTCAACACGGCGCGCTTTGTCAGAATGCACAAATGGAATACGGATAGCAGCAGAACGGTTTTTAGCTGAGTAAGCTAATTTAACCGGCGCTTCAAAGTGAGGCACCAAGCGTTTGTATGAGTTAGTACCTGGGTTAGTAATTGCATTCAAAGCACGAGCATGTTTGATAATGCCGCCGATGTAGTAAAGCGCGAAGTCACTTAAACCTGCGTAGCCATTACCTGCAAACAAGTTTTTACCATCTTTCCAAATAGATTGGTGTACATGCATACCAGAACCGTTATCACCTGCAAATGGCTTAGGCATGAAAGTCGCCGTTTTGCCATAAGCGTGCGCTGTATTAAGCACCACGTATTTAAGCAATTGCGTCCAGTCAGCACGCTTGGTTAATGTACTAAATTGTGTACCAATTTCACATTGGCCCGCAGTTGCTACTTCATGGTGATGCACTTCAACAGGCACGCCCATTTCTTCTAGTGCAATACACATAGCAGAGCGAACGTCTTGTAATGAATCAACCGGTGGTACTGGGAAGTAACCGCCTTTAACGCCTGGACGGTGGCCAGTGTTGCCACCTTCAAATTTTTCACCTGAAGACCAAGCCGCTTCTTCCGAATTAATGCGTACTGAACAACCGCTCATGTCTACAGACCAGTTGATAGAATCAAAAATGAAGAATTCTGGCTCTGGGCCAAAGTAAGCAGTATCACCGATACCGCTTGATTTTAAGTATGCTTCAGCACGTTTAGCCAAGCTACGTGGGCAACGGTCGTAACCTTTACCGTCTGTTGGGTCTACCACATCACACGTTAAAATCAGTGTAGGTTCGTCCATGAATGGATCGATATTCGCTGTCGTTGGATCTGGCATCAATTGCATGTCAGAGGCTTGAATGCCTTTCCAACCGCTGATAGAAGAACCATCAAACGCATGGCCTTCGGTAAATTTATCTTCATTAAAGTGAGAAACCGGCACAGTTACGTGCTGCTCTTTACCGCGCGTATCAGTAAAACGAAAATCAACAAATTTAATGTCGTTTTCTTTTACCATCTTCATTACATTAGCCACTGACATCAAAATCTCCTAAGTATGGTGTGGGTTAGATAAAACTATTCGATAAGACTTTTTAAAAGTATAAAATTACAAAGTATTCAACATGATAGAGTAGCAGGAAACGTGCCATTCTGAAAAGACCAAATCAGTGCTTTTTTATGGAACTGTTAAAATGCCACTGACTATCAAGCACCATATAAGTGCAATTATGGTAATTTTAGCACTTTTTTGGTGCATTGATTTATCGGCTTGATGGTCGGCCATTTTTTCAGCTTTACGGCTATAATTTATCAGTAATTTAAAACTTGAAATTTACTATTTGCAAAACGACAAATAGGCCAATTCCAAAATAATAGACAGAAGCAAAGGTAGCATGATGAGCAAACTCAATGAAATTTTACAGTCCGCACATAAACGTAGCATCGACAATAGTTTCCCTTACCGCGGTGCCTTGACGCCCACGGAAGCATTTGCAATTTTGCAAGAAAACCCGCAAGCTTTACTGGTAGATGTGCGTACACAGGCTGAATTAGCGCTGGTAGGTCATGTGCCAAATGCAGTGAATATTGAGTGGGCATTTTATCCTGGCATGATCAAAAATGAGCAATTTGCCGAACAATTGGCCGCTAGCGTCGATAAAAATCTCACCGTCATCTTTATGTGCCGCACCGGTGGACGCTCGCATAATGCCGCAGTAGTAGCTCAGCAATTGGGATATAACCACGCTTACAATATGCTGGAAGGTTTTGAGGGGGAGGCCAATGCGCTTAAACAGCGCACCACCATTGATGGCTGGAAACATGCCAACTTGCCTTGGGCCAATTAAAGTATGACTGACAAATACGCGGTCATCGGCAATCCCATTACGCACAGCAAATCGCCTTTGATTCATGCGGCGTTTGCCAAACAAACCCAGCAAGCGTTGCGCTATGAAGCCATCTTAGCGCCGCTAGATGGCTTTGCCGCCACCGTGCAAACCTTGATTGAGCAAGGCTATAAAGGGGTCAATGTCACCGTGCCTTTTAAATTTGCCGCCTTTGCATTAGCCAACCAGTATTCAGACCGCGCTACCGCCGCAGGTGCAGCTAATACCCTAACCTTTAATGCGCAAGGTATTGTAGCGGACAATACCGACGGGGCTGGCATTGTGCGTGACATTGAACATAATCTGAGGCATAGCATCATTGGCAAACGTGTATTACTCATAGGTGCAGGGGGCGCCGCCGAAGGCGTGCTGCAACCACTATTGGCAGCTCAGCCCAGCGCATTGGTGATTAGTAATCGTAGTGTAGATAAAGCCCAGCGCATGGTCAAAAAAATAACCGACCTATCCTCGCATACGCTCACGCATTTACAGGCCTGCACGTTTGAAGACTTGCAAGGGCAGTCCTTTGACATTGTCATTAACGCAACCTCAGCCGGGTTAAGCGATAGCGACTTAGCAATTCCCAATAGCATTTTTGCAAAAAATTGTTTAGCTTACGACATGATGTACGGCCGTGAAACGCCCTTTATGCAACAAGCCAAAGACAACGGTGCAGAAGTGTCCGATGGCTTAGGTATGCTGGTAGAACAAGCGGCTGAAGCTTTTACCCTATGGCGTGGTGTCCGGCCAGAAACACAAGCTGTAATGCAAGACATTAGAAAACTGTAGCGTGCCAAACAACACATGAAAAATTGGCTACTCAATAACAAGCATGGCGCCGCACCATTAAGCCTGAACGGCTATATCACCCGTGGTTTGGTCATGTTTTTTATGCTGCTTTTTGCCTATCAACTTTGGATATTGATCCATATATGTTGGTGGATTAACTTTAACCCTTCTTCCAGCGCCTTTATGGAAGACCGTTTAGATATCATTCAAGAAAAAAATCCGGACGCTGAGTTAAAACATAAATGGGTGAGCTACGCCAAAATTTCTAACAATCTAAAACGCGCGGTCATTGCCAGTGAAGATGCTAAATTTTTAGACCACGAAGGATTTGACTGGGAAGGCATAGAAAAAGCCTACAAAAAGAATCTTAAAAAAGGCAAAATCGTAGCGGGTGGCTCGACCATTAGCCAGCAATTGGCTAAGAATTTATTTCTATCGACCAAGCGCACGCCTTGGCGTAAAGGCGAAGAAGCGCTGATTACCGTGATGCTAGAAAACATACTGAGTAAAAAACGTATTTTAGAGATTTATTTAAATGTCATTGAATGGGGCAACGGCGTGTTCGGCGCTGAGGCAGCGGCGCGGCATTATTACAAAACCAGCGCCGCTAATTTAAGTAGTGGCCAAGCAGCTAAGTTGGCCGCGATGATTCCCAACCCACGCTTTTACGACAAACACACCTATACCAATTATTTAGATCGCCGCACGGCAACGATACAAGCCAGAATGTACCAAGTAGTAGTGCCGTAACATTAGATACACTGAAAAGCCCTATCCATGGCTCTTTGAGCATCAGGCTAATCTGTTAGCTTTCCTACAATTTTTCTGACTGTCGGCGCAATAACAAAAATGCTAGGGAAAGCGATTGGCCAAGCAATAGCAAAAGCATGCAGCCAGCGCCCAATAAAATCCGGCTTAAAACCTAAATGAATGGCTGTTAGCACCCCTGACATAAGCAATGCCATAAACAAGGACATCAAGAAAGCAAATAATAAACCTGCATATTTATTATTTATTTTCATTGCTCTAATAGCACTTTTAAATATTTAGCCGTGTAACTTTCCTTGCTCTGTGCCACTTGTTCTGGTGTGCCTTCGGCGATAATGGTACCGCCGCCGTCACCCCCCTCTGGGCCCATATCTACTATCCAATCAGCAGTTTTGATTACGTCTAGGTTGTGCTCAATAATAACAATGGTATTACCCGCATCACGCAAGCGGTGAATCACATCTAACAATAATTGAATATCAGCAAAGTGTAGGCCGGTAGTAGGTTCATCTAAAATATAGAGCGTGCGACCCGTGTCGCGTTTGCTCAGTTCTAGCGCCAACTTAACCCGCTGGGCTTCGCCACCGGATAATGTTGTCGCACTTTGCCCAAGTGTAATGTAACCTAAGCCAACATCGAGCAAGGTTTTAAGCTTGCGCGAAATGACGGGCTGCGCACTAAAAAAGCCATGCGCTTGCTCCACCGTCATCTCTAGTACTTCGCGGATGTTTTTACCCTTAAACTGAATCTCTAAAGTTTCACGGTTATAGCGATGCCCCTTACAGACATCGCACGGCACATAGACATCAGGTAAAAAGTGCATTTCTACACGAATCACACCATCGCCTTGGCAAGCCTCACAGCGCCCACCTTTGACGTTAAATGAGTATCGACCTGGCCCATAACCACGCACACGACTTTCTGGTACACCGGCAAATAAATCACGTATCGGTGTAAATAAACCGGTGTAAGTGGCAGGGTTTGATCTCGGCGTACGACCGATGGGGCTTTGGTCTACATCGACCACTTTATCAAAAAATGCTAATCCCTCAATCTCACCAAAGGGTGCCGGCTCAGTACTACTGCCATATAAGTGTTGAGACACCACACGATATAGCGTGTCATTAATCAGAGTGGATTTACCACTACCAGAAACACCGGTGATGCAACTTAATAAACCTACCGGTAATTTAAGACTCACATCTTTTAAATTGTTACCCGTGGCGTTGCTCATTTTAAGCCAGCGTGCTGGGTCAGGTGCAGTGCGTTTTTTATTATAAATAATTTGCTTCTTGCCACTTAAATACTCACCAGTGAGCGAGTTAGGATTAGCCAACACTTCAGCAGGGGTCCCTTGCGCGACAATTTGTCCGCCATGCTCACCAGCACCTGGACCAATATCCACCACATAATCAGCGGCTAAAATGGCATCATG
>CAILFU010000082.1 GCA_903833595.1 uncultured Pseudomonadota bacterium | reverse complement strand
CCGTAATTTTGAAAGTATACCCATACGTACACACCTTAACGAAGTAGAGGCGGCGAGCTTTGCAGTCAATCATTACCGTTTCCCAGGTGTGGAAATAAAGTCTAGATTATTCAGGCATTACCCTTTAGGCAAGCTTGGGGCACATATGATTGGTTACATTGGCCGGATCAATGACAATGACATAGTCAATCTTGAAAAATCTGGGGATTTGTCTAATTACAAAGGGTCTGATCATGTGGGGAAAAGTGGTGTTGAGCAGTTTTATGAGCACCAACTACATGGCACTACGGGCTTCCAGCAAGTTGAAATTGATGCAGATGGACGCGCAGTTCGCGTGATATCTAGCACTTCACCGGTGTCTGGTAGCAACATTACTTTGTCGATAGATAGCAAATTGCAAGAAATTGCAGAAACCGCTTTTGGCGACAGGCGTGGTGCGTTAGTCGCAATTAACCCTAAAACGGGTGAAGTATTAAGCTACGTGAGTCAACCAACGTTTGATCCTAATTTATTTGTGGATGGTATTGATGTCGATAATTGGAAATCACTCAATGACTCACTAGATAAACCCTTGGTAAATCGTCCAATCCGTGGCATTTATCCACCAGGGTCTACTTTTAAGCCATTTGTCGCCATGGCAGGGTTAGAAAATGGCAAGCGCACGCCACCATTTGCGATTCATGACCCAGGTTATTTTACTTTGGGTAATAGTAGTCATCGATATAGAGACTGGAAGCCTGGTGGTCATGGGGTGGTGGATATGCAGCGAGCTATTACCATATCATGTGATACTTTTTTCTATGGGTTGGCACTAGATCTTGGCATAGAAAAATTGACTGACTTTGTCCGCCATTTTGGTTTTGGCGAAAAATCAGGCGTCGACATTCAAGGTGAAAACGGCGGTTTATTGCCGACACCGGGATGGAAAACGCGCCGCTATAAACAACCTTGGTATCAGGGGGAAACGGTGATTGTTGGTATCGGGCAGGGTTATACTTTAGTCACCCCCATGCAGTTAGCCCAGGCAACTGCAACATTGGCCAATGATGGTGTAGCGATGAAACCACATTTAGTGATGAAGATTCAAAAATCTATGACGGCGGAAAGCCAGTTTATATCACCAATAGTGCAAGATAAGATGGTACTTAAGCCAGAAAATATTGCGATTGTTAGGCAAGGCATGATAGATGTAACGTTACCAGGTGGGACCGCCGCAAGCGTGGGCGCAAATGCATCTTATTCGATTGCTGCAAAAACAGGGACAGCTCAAGTGATTGGCATCAAACAAAATGCGAAATATGACACTAGTAGTATCGATGAGCGTCATCGTGATCATGCTTTATTTATAGCCTACGCGCCTGCAAATGATCCTACAATTGCGTTGGCGGTAATTGTTGAAAATGGGGGTCATGGCGGCTCATCTGCAGGGCCAATCGCTAGAAAAGTAATGGATTATTATCTATTAGGCCAGTTGCCAGCCCTAGATGCTGAAAAAGAGGCTAAAAAATTGCCACTAACACCTAGTGGAAATGCCTCGCGAAATATAACGACGCCGCAAGCTGTGGCGGAAGAGGAATTGCATGATTAGCCAATTATTAGCGCAATTTCTTAAACATATAGATTCATTCTTAATGACCTGTTTATTCTTTACATTGATGATAGGTCTATTTGTGCTGTATAGCGCATCTGGGCAGGATCTATCACGCGTCTATGCTCAGGGCGTTAATATTATTGTGGCATTAAGCTTTATGTGGGTGGCTGCTAATATTGCCCCCAATCAACTTGAGCGAATTGCACTGCCTCTTTATATATTAGGCGTTTTGTTGCTCATTGCGGTTGAATTATTTGGCTCAATTAGTCACGGTGCACAACGCTGGCTTAATTTAGGGTTTACTAAAATACAGCCTTCCGAAGTGATGCGTATTGCCATGCCGATGATGCTTGCTTGGTATTTTTCTAAACGAGACAGTAAACCAGTCGTGACGGATTTTGTTGTTGCCGGTATTTTTTTGTTAGTGCCTGTGGCTTTAGTGATGAAACAACCAGATTTAGGCACTTCTTTATTGATTACTGCGTCGGGCTTTTATGTCTTATTTTTAGCTGGCTTAAGTTGGAAATTGCTGGTTGGTGGCGTGGTCGCATTTGGTGCGTCTACGCCTATATTGTGGTCTATGCTACATGATTATCAACGCCGCCGAATCGAGATTTTATTTGACCCAACACAAGATCCGCTGGGTTCTGGTTACCATACGATACAAGCGATTATAGCAATTGGCTCTGGCGGTGCAGCGGGTAAGGGGTGGTTAAATGGCACGCAAGCGCAACTAGACTTTTTACCGGAACGAACAACAGACTTTATTTTTGCCGTATTTAGTGAAGAATTTGGTTTGTTAGGTAATTTACTGTTGCTGGGTCTTTTTACTTTAATTATTTTGCGTGGTTTAGTTATTGCTTCACAGGCACAAAGTACCTTTGGTCGATTATTAGCGGGCAGCATCTCGTTGACTTTCTTTACCTATGCATTTGTTAACATGGGTATGGTCAGTGGCATTTTGCCTATTGTTGGTGTGCCACTGCCTTTGATAAGCTATGGAGGCACTTCTATGGTAATGCTATGCCTAAGTTTGGGGATTCTCATGAGCATACAAACGCATAAGAAACTAGTCGCAACCTAATGACATACGGACAAATGATTACAATGAAAAAAGTAGTTTTACTAATAAGTTTTGCATTATTAACAGCATGTGGTTTAAATCCTTTCATTAATACTGCTGCTAAGCCGCCCTCTACAAGCGCAACTTCAAAACAAGAGGGCGCTGAAAATGCAGCTTCAAAACCATCTGCTGGTGGCTATTATCTAGACGATGGTCCTGGCGAGAATGCGCCGGCCAATATTGATAGCATTCCAAATGCAACATTAAAAACAGAGCAGCCTTCCGTACGAGCGAATAAACCATATATGGCATTAGGTCAGCAATATATGCCCATGACTAGCTACGCGCCCTACAAGAAGCAAGGCACAGCCTCATGGTATGGTAAACGCTATCATGGTAAAAAGACTTCAACGGGTGAAATTTATGACATGTATGCGATGTCTGCTGCGCATACCACATTACCAATACCAAGTTATGCCAAGGTGACAAATCTTGCTAATGGACGCTTTGTTATAGTGCGGATCAACGATAGAGGCCCATTCAAACATGACAGGCTGATTGATTTGTCATATGTGGCGGCCTACCAATTGCGTTTAGTTAATCAAGGGAGTGGTTTGGTTGAAGTTGAAGCAATCGATACCAGTGCCGAAGCGATGCAAAAAAATTCTATGCAAATAGATACAATGCTTGCCAAACCACCCGTAGCTCAAGCGCCATCTACTTTGCCACCAGTAACTTCTGCTAATCCAGCCACAGTCCCCAATTCGGCTAATGCGGGCATTAATACGCCGTATTACTTGCAAGTTGGCGCTTTTAAAAATAAGTTGTTTGGAGATGTCTTACAGAAAAGAATTCGAGATTTAGCGCTTGCTGAAAATGTAAGCGTAGCTAACGTGTATAATGACGGCCTGTACCGCGTTAAGCTAGGGCCTTATGCTAGCAGGAAGGATGCTGAAAGCTCAGCCGCTAAAATCAGAAGTCAATTAAATATGACCGCACTTATTACCAATCAACCATAACATTCTATAAAAATTATCATGCATAACATTGTCTATCGCCTATTAAAAACTACTCCGTTAACTTTTATTTTAAGTTTAATTACATTATCACTGTCACCACTAGCGCAAGCTAATAGCGTACAAATTGCACCTCCTCCAGACTTGGCAGTGAAAGCATATTTGCTTAAAGACTTTAATAGTGGACATGTGATAGCTGCACAAAATAGCAATATGCGTATTGAACCAGCTTCACTGACTAAAATCATGACGGCTTATTTGAGCTTTAAAGCGCTTAAGAATAATCATTTATCACTCACACAAACGTTGCCGGTGAGCGAGATTGCTTGGAAAGTTGAAGGTTCAAAAATGTTCATTGAGCCTCAAAAATCAAACTGTGACGCGCATGTGGAAAAGTGTTTGCCTACCGTAGATGAGCTATTACACGGCATGATTATTGTATCTGGCAATGACGCTTCGGTTGCTTTGGCAGAAGGCATTGCTAGTACAGAAGCACAATTTGCGGAAATGATGAATAAAGAAGCGCAACGTTTGGGCATGAAAAACACTCATTATATGAATGCAACAGGTTTGCCAGATGCGCAGCATTACACGACCGCAGAAGATTTGGCGATACTTGCTACGGCCTTGATTCATGATTTTCCTGACCAGTATCAGCGTTTATATTCTGTCAAAGAATATACCTATAACAAAATTACTCAGCCCAACCGCAATCGCTTATTATGGCTAGATCCTAATGTGGATGGCATGAAAACGGGCCATACAGAATCAGCAGGCTACTGTTTAATCTCTTCTGCAAAGCGGGATGGTATACGCCGTATTTCTATAGTGCTAGGTGCAGCGACTGATGCAGCACGTGCGTCAGAAAGTCAGAAATTACTCAATTATGGTTTTCAATTTTTTGATTCAAAATTAGTCTACAAGCAAGGTCAAAGCATCAATCAGCTTAAGGTATGGAAGGGCAATGAAAATCAAGTAGCTATTACTGTCAGTGATGATTTATTCTTAACAGTAGCTAAAGGCGAATACGCTAACGTTAAGGCAACTATGTCTACTACACAGCCCTTAATTGCGCCTATTAAAAAGGGCCAAGTTGTTGGTAATATAAAATTTGCATTGAATGGCAACGTGATTCATGAGCATAATTTAGTGGCAGCAAAATCAATCGAGGCTGCTGGTATTTTAGGCCGTGCATGGGACTCAATTAAATTACTATTACATTAAATAGTGGCATAAAGGTTATCAGGCATCATGGTAAAAATTGAACCATCATTAAATCCGAGTAATAAGCCGCCTTTAATTGATTTCCCCTGTGACTTTCCCATTAAAGTGATGGGAGAAACGCAAAGTGCGTTTACAAAAACGATTGTTGGCCTTATCCAAATGATACTCCCCCAATTTAATGAGACTAAGATTGAAACTAGACTAAGTTCTACCGGTAAATACATTAGTCTCACTTGTATCGTGCATGTGGTTTCACAGCAGCAATTAGACGAGATTTATCGTTTAATCAGCGGGCACCCGCTCGTCAAATTCTCACTTTAAAATTCATAAAGTTGCTAACACGCTTCTTATGCAATCGCCTTTGATAGTGCAGAATCCTATATTAGTAAGAAATTTGGGGTTTACTGACTACGAGTCGACATGGCATGCCATGCAGAAGTTTACCGCTGAACGTACTACGAATACCCCAGACGAGTTATGGCTTACGGAGCACTACCCTGTTTATACTGTGGGGCTTAATCGTAAGAATGTACGATCAGCTAATGAGTCTGATATTCCTTTGGTGCTGACTGATAGAGGCGGGAAAATCACTTACCATGGCCCGGGTCAGCTCATTTTATATGTACTACTGGACCTTAATCGACATCATTTGAATGTTCGCAAACTAGTCACTATGCTTGAAAGTGCTGTGATTAAATTATTGGCAGAACATGGTGTTAATTCGACTGCAAAATTAGATGCACCAGGGGTATATGTTAACGAAGAAAAAATTGCATCCCTTGGGCTGCGCATTAAAAATAATTACTGCTATCATGGCCTAAGTATTAATATAAACATGGATTTAAAGCCATTTGAAGCGATTGATCCATGCGGCTACGTGGGCTTAAAAGTGACACAAACTAAAGATTTAAGTATTGATACCAATGTAAAAAAAGCAGGTGAGCAATTGGCCACCATACTTCTCGCGCAATTAGCCGATGGACAAAAGAATGACTGAAACAAATATCTCAAATCGTAAAGTGGCTGGCATAAAAGAAAGAGATGCTGCAAAAACATCGCGCATTCCAATTAAAATTATTCCACAGCCGATACAGCGTAAACCTGAGTGGATTCGTATGAAAGCGCCAGATTCAGCTCGTTATCAAGAGATTAAAAAAATACTGCGTGATAACCAATTACATACAGTATGTGAAGAGGCCAGTTGCCCTAATATAGGTGAATGTTTTAGTGGTGGCACTGCAACCTTTATGATTTTAGGTGACATTTGTACCCGTCGTTGTCCATTTTGTGATGTGTCACATGGCAAACCATTCCCGCCTGATGTTAATGAACCAGAGAACTTAGCGCGCACTATCGCGCAAATGAAGCTTAACTATGTGGTTATTACTTCGGTTGATCGTGACGATTTAAAGGATGGGGGCGCCCAACATTTTGTAGATTGCATCCATGCAGTTCGCTCATACTCACCTAATATTAAAATTGAAATTTTAGTACCAGATTTTCGTGGCCGTTTAGAGGTTGCTATGCAGATCTTAAGCAAAGCCCCGCCAGATGTGATGAACCATAACCTAGAGACAGTGCCACGCCTTTATAAACAAGCAAGGCCAGGATCAGATTATCAAAACTCGCTCACATTGTTAAAAACGTTTGGTGATCTGTATCCAAATGTGCCAACAAAATCTGGCTTGATGTTAGGGTTGGGTGAAACTGACGAAGAGATTTTGGCAGTCATGAAGGACTTACGTATGCATAATGTAAGCATGCTAACATTAGGTCAATATCTACAACCTAGCGTACATCATTTTCCTGTGATGCGTTATGTTGAACCTATAGTTTTTGATCATCTCAAACAAAAAGCCGAGTCTATGGGCTTTAATAATACTGCGAGTGGGCCTATGGTAAGAAGTAGCTACCATGCAGATGTGCAAGCGCATCATGTGACATAAGCTCTAACTACATAACGGATATTTAAAAAGAATCTATGGTCCCACATTTAACAACTGCCTTAAATGGCCCACTCCTAAGCCTAGAAAAAAGCATGTTAGATGCCATGCCAAAAATAGAGCATTGGTTTCGTTGTCAATGGTTAGAGTATGCCTCACCCTTTTACGCCAGTGTTGATTTGCGCAATTCAGGGTTTAAATTAGCACCAGTAGATACTAACTTATTTCCCGGGGGGTTTAATAATCTTAACCGAGACTTTTTGCCGTTAAGCGTACAGGCGGCTATGATAGCTGTTGAGAAAGTATGCCCTGAAGCACATCGTTTACTGATTATTCCTGAAAATCATACCCGTAATACTTATTACTTACGCAATGTCGTTGAGTTGGTCAATATCATGAAGCAAGCAGGGCTGGACGTGAGAGTAGGTTCAATTTCCCCGGAAATTACCGAGCCCACTACACTGGAAACACAAGATGGTCAGTTTTTATTGTTAGAGCCAGTAGTCCGTGTAGGTAACCGTATTAGGCTCATTAATCCAACCTTAGGCGACTTTGATAGTTGTGCTGTGTTGCTTAATAACGATTTATCCGCGGGCATTCCTGAGATACTTAAAAATCTTGAACAAAATTTAATTCCACCACTACATGCTGGTTGGAGTACAAGACGAAAATCACAACATTTTGCGGCTTATAATCGGGTGGCGAGTGAGTTTTCTGCGCTGCTTGGTATTGATGAGTGGTTGTTAAATCCCTACTTTGAAACCTGTGGTGAGATCGATTTTCATGCGCGTACTGGCGAATACTGTCTTGCGCTCAAAGTAGAGCAATTACTGGCAAAAATTAAATTGAAGTATGCGCAAT
>CAILFU010000081.1 GCA_903833595.1 uncultured Pseudomonadota bacterium | reverse complement strand
TAATGACGATGAGGTTGCCCGCGGCATTATCTCAAATGCGATACACATTCCTCTAGCAATGTTACCTGCGCAATTTGAATTGTTCTCTAATAAAGAAACGCTCGTATTTTATTGTCATAGTGGCATCCGCTCGGCTCATGCTGCGGCCTTTGCAGCTAGCAAGGGTTGTAAAAATGTACTCAATTTATCTGGTGGTATTTTAGCTTGGGGAAAAGCCGGCCTACCATTTGTAGCAAAAGGTGAAGGGAATAAGAAATAATGGAATTTGATAAAGAAATAGATGCAACTGGCTTAAACTGCCCACTACCTATTTTGCGCTGCAAAAAAGGCTTAAGTGAAATTGATGCGGCACAAGTATTAAAAGTAATTTCAACAGACCCGGGTTCTGTAAAAGACTTTAATGCCTTTTGCGTGCAAACTGGCCATGAACTTCTGCAGCTCGATTCAAGTGATACTAGCTTCACTTTTTACATTAAAAAACGTAGCAGTTAAACTATCATAAATGGCTAAAAAACTCGCCTTAATCGCCTCTAAAGGCTCGCTAGATTGGGCTTATCCTCCATTTATTCTAGCCTCAACTGCCGCTGCACTAGATTACGAAGTACAAATTTTCTTCACTTTTTATGGCTTAACATTGCTCAAAAAAGACTTGAGTGATTTAAAAGTATCCCCGTTAGGCAACCCCGCAATGCCCATGCCGGTACCCATGCCAAATTTTGTGCAAATGCTACCTGGCATGGAAAATATGGCGACCATGATGATGAAGCAAAAAATTACTAATAAAGGGGTAGCCAGCATTGAAGATTTACGCACCGCTTGTATAGAAAGTGGCGTAAAACTAATTGCGTGTCAAATGACAGTGGATTTATTTGACTTCAAACCTACTGACTTTATTGATGGGATTGAATACGGCGGTGCCGCTACATTTTTCGAATTTGCGGGTGAGTCGGATGTAAATTTATTCATTTAAAATAAAACAATACGGGCTATATAAATGTCTCCACATTTATATAGCCCTTCAATTTTAGATGGCGTAACCTACCAAATCACTTTAATTTAGCCAACTGACTTTGTAGCTTTTCTAAATTGGCGCTAAATTCTACTACCCGCGCCTTTTCTTGTTCTACCACGGCCACTGGCGCACGCGCCACAAAGCTTTCATTATTGAGTTTTGAATTTGCTTTGGTAATCTCAGCTTCAAGTCTTGCCACTTCTTTGCCTAAACGTTCTTTTTCAGCGGCAACATCAATCTCGACTTTAAGCATCAATTTAAAATCATCTACCAACATCACTGGCGCATCAGCTTCTGGTAGCTCCACCACAATTGCCACCTCTTCCAGTTTAGCCAATGCTTTTAAATATGGCGCATAAGCGACCAATTTTTCTGCCTCACCAGCGGCAACCAAGGGTACACGTGCAGCAGGAGAAATACTCATTTCGCCGCGCAAACTACGACAAGCATCTACCATTTGTTTTAATTGCGCTACCCAAGCCTCTGCAGCTTCATCAAGCTTTTCTGGCTGTGCTTTTGGGTAAGCTTCTAACATAATGCTGGCGCCATGTTTTTCAGTCATTGGCGCAATCGTCTGCCAAATCTCTTCAGTAATAAATGGCATGATGGGGTGGGCTAAACGTAGAATAGTTTCTAGCACACGCAACAAAGTTCTGCGTGTTGCACGTTTTTCAGCATCATCGCCATTTTGAATTTGCACTTTAGCTAACTCTAAATACCAATCACAGTACTCATCCCAGACAAATTCATAGATTGCTTTTGCTGCTAAATCAAAACGATAATCTTCAAACGCACGCTCTACTTCAGCTTCGGTGCGTTGCAATATGCTCACTATCCAACGATCAGCTTGCGAAAACTTTCGACCGCCAGCATGACAACTAGCTGCATCAAAACCATTATCCTGACCCTCAGTGTTCATCAACACAAAGCGCGTAGCATTCCAAAGTTTATTGCAAAAATTACGATAGCCATCACAACGTTGTAAGTCGAACTTGATATCACGACCTGGTGAGGCTAATGCCGCAAACGTGAAACGCAAAGCATCCGTGCCATAAGACGCAATGCCTTCAGGGAATTCTTTACGTGTACGCTTTTCAATCTGTTCCGCTTGTTTCGGGTTCATTAAACCAGTCGTGCGTTTTTTAATTAAATCATCCAACGCAATACCATCAATCAAATCAATCGGATCAAGTACATTGCCTTTGGATTTGCTCATCTTTTGACCTTCGGCATCACGAATCAAACCATGCACATACACATGCTTGAATGGAATTTTTCCAGTAATGTGCGTCGTCATCATGACCATACGCGCTACCCAAAAGAAAATAATGTCAAAACCTGTGACCAATACGCTAGATGGCAGATATTGTTGTAAGGCAATATTGGCTGCATCTTTGGC
>CAILFU010000080.1 GCA_903833595.1 uncultured Pseudomonadota bacterium | reverse complement strand
TTCATACACCGGATGATCCGATAAATGCCCCACAGCCGCGCCAAACGGACTGAATTCTGGGATGGCTAATAGTAGCGTGGGGATATGCTGGGCTTTAGCCTGCGCTAATATTGTTTTTAAATGCTGCGTGGTTTCTTTGACAGGCACATGTCGAATAAAATCATTGCCGCCCAGCTCAACAATGAGTAAATCAATGTGACCCTCCGCCAAAATGGCTGGCAGGCGCTCCAAGCCATCTGCAGAGGTGTTGCCTGGCACACCCGCATTGACAATATGCCAACCGGTCTTAGCGGCTAGTACGCTGGCGTAATCCTCACCACTATTGGCACCTGTGCCATACGTCAAGCTATCGCCTAAAATCACCACATTGGCCTTGGCAGGCAAGGCCGTAAAATGCGGATCACGCCCACAAGCCGCCAACTGAATGACGAAACAAACAATGAGGAGTAAATTTTTCATAGCATTTGCCAATATGCGACGCTTATTTTGGTAAGGCGTACACCACAATATTGTCACCAGCGGTGTAGCCAAAAATCGCATTACCCCCCGCGGCAACCGCGACATATTGCACCCCGTCAACTTCATAACTAATCGGTGGTGCATTCACCCCTGCATCCACCTTGGTTTGCCATAGCAGCGCGCCGGTCTGACTGTTGTAAGCGTTAAAATTACCGCTACCCTCACCCATAAACAATAAGCCGCCACGCGTTGCCAGCAGGCCGCCCATCAGCGGTTGTTCGGTTTTCACTTGCCAGCGCATTTTACCAGTCGCTAAATTGATGGCGGATATCACGCCCCAACGCGGGTCTGTCGTTGGCTCAGAGGATGCGTAGCGAATCGCTGCGGTATCACTTGTTGCAGGTTCTTCTACCAGTGTATATTTAACCGGTGCGTGTATGCCTGCCACATAACTGGTTTGGCTACGCTCATCTAAGGCACTCGGACTCCAATTAGAGCCGCCTAATATGCCAGGATAAAGCACAGTGCCGGCTTTAGTGGCTTTGGCAAATAGGTTCTTTTGTGGCACAAATGCGTCTGACTTCATCAACAGTTTGCCAGTTGTTCTATCATTCACATAGTACCAACCCGTTTTACTGGCTTGGCCAACTGCTGCTATATGCTGACCGCCCGTGTGATAGTCAAACAACACTGGTGGGCTGGCTAAATCGTAACCCCAAACATCATGGGGTACTTGTTGATAATGCCATTTCAATTTACCTGTTTCAGTATCGAGTGCAACCAATGACACGGTATACAAATTATCGCCAGGGCGCGAAATATCATTCATTTGCGGTGAAGGGTTGCCCGTGCCAAAGAATAGCGTATGGGTGTTGATATCAATCGCCGGCGTACTCCAAGCTGAACCGCCCCCATAACGCCATGCATCGGTATTATTTTTGACGTTGGCTTTTTCTGCGGCAACATCACGGTTAAGTGAAATGCCATCTGAAGTTGTTTCTACAAAATCACCTTCCCAACCTTGCGTAGGAATGGTATCAAACTGCCAAACACGCTTACCGCTATTCACATCATAAGCTGCTAAAAAGCCAGGGCGCCCATAACGACCATCAACCCCCACCACTGCACCTAATGGCGCAGATTGTGTGGGCTGTGCGATATGCAACCCATAGCCCACCCCCGTAATACCTACCATCACCTTGCCATTAAACACCACAGGTGCCATTGCAATACCTACACCGGTGCCGCCATAGGCCTCTTTTGCACTTTTAGCGTCTGACTTACTTAATGAACTGGTATTTTCTGTCAGCGCGGTATCGTCCGCGACATCAATATCCCAAAGTTTTTTGCCGCTTTTAGCTTCCAACGCAATTAATCTAGCATCGACTGTGCCGATAAATACCTTGCCATCACTTACCGCTACGCCCCTATTGGCAGGGCCGCAACACATTTTCCAGTTCGCTCTACGTTCATGCTTGTAGCGCCAAAGCTCTTGCCCAGTTTTTGCATCTAAAGCAACCACATGATTAAACGGCAACGCCACATACATGACACCCTGAGTGACAATAGGCGTCGCCTGAAAACTGGCAGCCACCCCACTTTTAAATTGCCACGCCAACTTTAACCCTTTCACATTGTCTTGGTTGATTTGTGTCAATGGCGATAAGCGCTGATTGGTAAAATCACGACCAAAGCTCGGCCAGTCCTTATCAGCACCCGAAGCACTCAGAGGCTTATTGGCTAGACCTGCACAAGACAGCATACTTAAACAACTAAGCAATACAAACCCTTTAGCGACAGCAGGGGTTAACTGCCGATTGATTGTTGACTGAATCATCACAACGCTCTTTTCAATGTAAAAGTGAACACGATAAGTAAATATTATGCCTAAAGTATACAGACATGTATACTTTTTGCTATTTTTTATGCCTAGGCTTTTTGTCGGCACTTATTTAAGCGATTGTCGACCATCATTAAAGGCTAGATATCGTTATACTAGCCTAATCTGTTTTGATATTGGAACCTTAGATGAACGACCCTATCCAGCAATTGCTTGAGCAAATAACTGCACTTGAAGATGATTTACGTAAAGCGCTTGGCGAGCAACAATCCACTGTGTTTTTTCAAATCAAAGGCAAGCGCATCGAGTTTGAGCAATCCATCAAACAAACCCATCGTCGCCTTAAACAGAATTTTTTTCGCTGGTTGGTGACTAACCGCCCACAGAACTTAATTACCGGACCGATTATTTATTCGATGATTATTCCATTACTGGTGACGGATGTATTCGTCAGTTTTTATCAAATGACTTGTTTCCCCATTTACGGCATCAAAAAAGTCCGGCGCGCTG
>CAILFU010000079.1 GCA_903833595.1 uncultured Pseudomonadota bacterium | reverse complement strand
TGCCGCCTTAGGTGCTGGCGCTTTAAAGCTAGCGCCACTGGCATTAGCCATATAAGCCACTGCACCCGCAATTTCACCGTCGGTCAACGCTGGGTTACCACCACGTGCTGGCATGGCACGAATACCGTTAATCGCGTGATTAACTAGCAGATCATACCCTTGCGCAATACGAGGTGCCCACAGACCTTTATCACCAATTTTAGGCGCATTCATTAAGCCTGCTGTATGGCACATACCACACACTGCTTTCACCACTTCTTCGCCACTTTTATCTACGTGTGGGCCAGCATCTGCAGCTGCAACCTCAACCGTTGCCACAGGTTTAATGTTTTCTTCAACTTGAGATGTCGCAGCCGATGGCTCCACAACCACTGCCGCAGGCGCACTAACGACACCAGACGTTTTAGCAATTAAAGAAATAATTAAAGTGAAGGCTAAAATAGTACCTGGAATAACCAGAATTAGTTGCCAAAACGTAGAACCTTTATATTCATTACTCATAACAGTTAATTCCTAAGGGTGGGTTTATATTGGCAAGATTATACCTGCACTTTAACTGAAGGTAAAAGGACTTACCCAAGGTAAAAGGGCATGACACGCAATGGTTTGGTATAATGCCGAAGTTAATTGCGCCCGTAGCTCAGCTGGATAGAGTGTTGGTTTCCGAAGCCAAAGGTCGTGGGTTCGACTCCCGCCGGGCGCACCAATCGTGTATAAAACTGGGCACTTGTTTCAAGTCGCCCTTTTTTATTTCCTTAGTGCTGGCTGTCGCCACTAAAGCGGCATAACTGCCTTTAACTTGGGCGGTGTTTTCGGTCACCACAATCTCATCGATCAATAGGTTCAAATAGCTCTTGGCAATGCCTGTATCTTTGGCGAGCAGCTTGTCTTTCAGCAGCTTGCTCAACTTGTCGATCTGACTGGCTCTCAATGGTTCCGTTGGCATTGCTGGTGCACGTCTGGTGGTGGCAAGGTCAATGATAATAGCCTCTTTAGATACCTTGAGTTGTTGCGCCCGGTTACGCGTCGTTTCACCCAGATCAAGAACTCCCGTCTCGATTGCATCCGTGAGGCGTTGCTGACGTTCTTCAATTTGCTTTAACTGCCGATTCAGTTGATTGATGTTTTCCTGTTGAGTGTCCTGCGTATGATTGACCCGCTTTCTGAACTCACTCATCAACATTTGTAAACGCTCAGGCGCAAAGACCTTTTCTGCTAACTGCTGCAGGATCTTGTCATCGGTTTTTTCCATCGGTAGATTGGCACTGGTGCAAGCCGTATTGCCTTTATTGCAACGACTGGTGCATTTATAATAACGATAGCGGCCACCTTTGCCGGTGGCGATGGTCATATGTCCTCCGCACACTCCACATTTCAACAATCCTGTGAGTAATGTCGGTGAGGTTAACCTTCTAGGCGGTGTTTGATCAGGTGCACGGGACTCGCGTTTGAGTCTGACGCGCTCAAACATCGCTACGTCAATAATGGCTGGGATCGGTGTTTTGATCCACTCTTCCGGCGGTCTGACAACGCGCGCTTTAGAATCGCGCACGTTAAAGTAATAATCGCCCATATACAGAGGGTCCGATAGGAGGGTGTGCAGTTTTTGCATGGCCCAAGGCTTGCCTCGCATGATGAAGCCTTTATGGTTAAGGGTCATGGCGATCTCTTTACACCCCAAGGTTTTGCCCTGGTCGCCATTCAGGTAGAGGTCATAGGCCATACGCACGACGTCGGCCTCCGCCGCATTGATCTCCAGACGCTTCTTCTGGCGCCCGTGACTGCCTGCGACATTGGTGGAGACGGCGGCATAGCCAAAGGGTGCGCGGGACCCGTTGAAATAGCCCTGGCGTGCATTTTCTCGCATAGCACGCGAGGTGTGTTTAGCGTTTTCTTTTGATTGATGCTCATCGAACATATTGATCATACGGCGCATCATTTCACCCATGGAGTCATCTGATGTCTGCTGAGTGATCGAGATGACTTTGACCTTATTCTTAGCCAGTTTACGCTCATATAGGCCAAATTCGATACCATCCCTAAAGAATCGCGACAAGCTGTGAATAACGATGATTTCAAAACCGGCAGGCTTCATCATAGCCTCAGCGATCATGCGCTGAAATACCGGGCGCTTGTCATCGGTGGCTGAGGCGCCCGGTTCGATGTATTCATGCACGACTATATGGCCGTTAACCTTGCACCAATCGTTTAACTGGCGCAATTGATCCGGAATGGAGAGATCATTATCCGCCTGGCGGCTGGTTGAAACCCTGGCATAGAGTGCGACGTGCATGAATAGTCCTTTACTAATGAATACTACTTAAATCTACTTCTGAATTTAGAATCGCCAATATTTCCGGCAATAAAATCTCCAACAGTTTTAATTCACTTAACAACAGTGAATTTACGCTTAAATCTTCAACATAAACAGCAGAATCATAAAATTCGGCTTTGTAGCGTAGTTCGGTCTTGATCAATGTATCGTTCACGCATGGTGGCACCCCCTTTCTTGCATCGTTTATTCCCGCCCATTCCTGTCCAACTTGCCACCCGCACGATCTTCGTTAAATATTTCCAGCAACTCACCTTCTAACCCCTGATTTCCGAATTCGCACAAAAATAATTTACGGAAGGCCCGAAATTGACACTCCGGCAAACTCGCTTCTGCAATAAGCAACACCCGACTCTTGCGGGCGTTGACCAAGTCAATAACCTTCCCTAGGCGCACCATCTGGTGTTCCTAAAAACGGTCTGTTGATTAAAAGTAGCAGCGATCAATTAAATGCCTTGTAATTATTTTGGACTTATTATAGAATACTTATCATTACTAATCAAGTTTATCTAAAGTAGTCAATTAACAGGGTTCAGACATTAATCTATAGAAGGAGTTATCGGCATGGAGTTAGAACAATTAGATTTAATCAAGGCACTTATAAAATTGTCCGGTAAAACCGCCAGACAGATCGCAGAAGCCTGTGCAGTATCAGAAAGTAATTTCAGTGCCTTTATGCGGGATGTGCGACCTTTTCCTGAAGTCAAACTACCGTTACTGATGCTGACCTTGGGGATTGATGGTCATGGATTGTTAAAACAGAAGCCGCAGGTCTGGTATGTGGGTTCGGATCTAGCGCCGTTACAAATAGCGGTCAAGCATCTGTTTCCACGTGGTGCTGAAATTGAAGGCCTCTGGCGTGCCGGTGGTGGCGTATGGGATATCCGTCGAACTTTTGACAACGTGTTGTTTGCAGTTAGTGATGGTTCATCACGCGTCATTATCAACCGCGCTGGCATTGGTTTCTTCATGGCGCTGAATCCGCCTCCAATTACACCTGAAACAGTTTTGGGTTTCAGGTGGCAAGCAGAGAAACCGGGCGCGGACACCATGATGCAGATCGCGGAGGATAGATATGCACTGTGGACTAAGGGAGAAATCAGTAATGATGAATTTGATGCGGCATTTCTAGGTAAATCTAATGCAGTGACCTGGCAGCAGATTCATGCGTATGCAGAAGGTTGTGGCATGACGACCAATGAAGTATTAAAAACTTTAATGCAGCCACGTGCTGATCAAAAGTAGATTTCTTTATCGTCGCAAACGCTAAACATAAAGTAACAAACGATAACAAACCAATGATAACGAAAGATAACAGTCATTTGATAACCACTTGATAAACAACCAAAAGGTAGGTCAGTATGGGAAGAATAGCCATTGTAGAATTTAACGACGTTGCCATCAGTGCAAATAAAATGCTGGCAGCAGGCAAAAAGCCTACCGCTAGATTAGTGCTTGATGATCTTGGCAGTGGAAGCATGTCAACGATACAAACACACTTTAAACAATGGCAAGCAGATCAAGCACTGCATCTCCCCATCCCCAACCTTGAAATCTTAAGTCCAGATATCACGCGCGCAATTAATCTCACCATCGCAACTCAAGTAGGTGAAGCGACTACCGCACTTAATCAAACCCTTGATGAAGAAAACGCGACTTGTCTGCAAATTCAAAAAGAATATGAGCGGCTGTCAGCAGCGTATGAAACACAAGCAGCAATACTCACCGAAATAGAATCCCAATATGCCAACTTAACTGGTCGCGCAGAACTGCTCGAATCTGAAGTTAAACGCTTCGCAACAGAATTATCCAATGAACGCAAAGCGGCTGAATCAGCCAGAGCTGATTTAATCGTAGCCAATTACAAAATGGAGCGCTTGCCACAAATTGAAGCTGATGTGGAAATACTGCGTAGCGAATTGAAACAAGCGAATGACAAGGCCGCCGATTTTAGCAAAGCCGCCGCCGTGGCTGAAGCTAAACTAGAAGCCGCAACAAAACATAGATAATCAGCATGAATACGATTTTGCACTTCCCGTTATTTCGAGGTTGAAGATGAGTTATTCGTGAGAATAATTCAGCAAAATACGAAATAACGGGGGGATTTTTGATGAATTTGGCTGCGAAGCGGACGAATGAAGAAAAAAATACCGCAACGAACCGAAGGTGAGGCGCAATGAACAACGTGAATGTAGAAGCAGTCGCATGGGCTAAGAAGCGGCTAAAAGTAGAGCGAAAGAAAGCGACAACAGATGGCTATAGGCTGATGTACGCGAAGATGCTTAATGAAGTGCGCATCCCAGGCACAGCAGCGTGCCCAAAGACGAGGAGCTCTGAACGCGCAGCTGCACGTTATTGCATCGCTGAAGAAATTATCACTGCCTATGCTGCGCATGATCGTGTCGAAATTGATACACTTTATGCGTCTATCCAATGTATCCAGTCAATTGCAAAAGAGAATGAACTGGCCTACAACGAAGGTACATGGACTGGAAGAAAGCATCATCGGAATAGTAAAAAAGCCAGCATCCAGAAACTCCCTGGAGATTGGAAAGAGCAGCTATTAGCGTCCATGAGTGAGCATCGTTACTTTAATGTGATAAGTATCTTGGCATGCGTCGGATGCCGACCTGTGGAAATTGATAAAGGTGTTTATGTGCGTCATCGGAAAGATGGGATTCATATCGAGATTAATAGTGCCAAAGTCGATGAGGCCCGAGGCCAAGAATGGCGTGAAATTGTATTGCCGTTAGACCATCCCATTGCTTCCAAAATACCTGAACGCTTGTATTGGGCAGGAAGCAAATCCATCTCGGAAACGATTACAAGGGAAGCTGTAAAGCTTGGCTTTGAAGGTGTGTCGGCCTATTCATTTAGGCATCAGTTTGCTAGTGACTTAAAGGCATCTGGATTCAGTAAAAATAGTATTGCAATGGCAATGGGGCATTATGCGGAGAATACGCAACAAACCTATGGAAATTCTGGTGCGGGCCGTCAAATTACGATAAAAGTGACTGCTGAGAGGAAGCCGAAAAGTGCTACTGTGAAAACAAAAACTAATAAAGTTGGATTTGCTAAAAAAATAAAGAAACCATAATGGGTAAATACACAATTATTTATAGCAGACGTTGATTTTGGATGTGATATATTCTTTTAATACCCCACTAGGGTGCAGGTGTGTGAATTCCCATTGTTCCATTAACTTTGCTCAAAGCTCCCTACAACGACACACCGCACACCGTACATGACTATCTAGTTCAGCTTGGGTTACAGGTGTACCGCAAATTTCGCAAAGCATACCTGACAAGGCGGCAGAAAATTCTTGCATTGCTCTAATTTTACCAAGCATTGCATCATCAAATTCCGATGACCGGTCAATGATGATGCAAAGTCGATGGTGATGACTCATTGCACCATTGATAAAAACAGTTGCTTCTTCTGTAGTGGAATCATCTGCTACTGCAGCGATTTCATATTCAGTCAAAAAATGATCTAGGCTTTCCGCAAATGCGGCAATAATTGGCATCCAACCCTCACCGCATTCAAAAAAATTTTCATCTTTATAATCCCATCTAAATCCCACTCTTTTACCTTCTGATGATTCCTGATTTTCAGTGGAAATACCTAACCCATTAAGAATGGATTGATGAAAGAGATGCGGTCGTTTTACAACCAGTGAAATTTCAGTTTGTTTTCTCATGAGAATAAATCCTTTCTATGATGTTATAAAAATCCCATACGCATTCTTTTTGGCTCACCGGAATCGTCCAAAGGAATGTCGTCTGGATTGATGGCGGTATTACCACTGACGGCGGCTTTGCCCAATGCGAGTAATAACAGATTACTTGCATGGCGTGGGCTGTACATTGATAAACGCTCAATAACCTTTTCATTTAATACCGCTTCAAATTTGTGTCCCCAAGGATTGTTCTGCAGAATTTTCCGGTAAATACTACGAAAAATGTTTGGCACCTGCTCTTTGCTTGGCGATTGAACATTTACGATGTTGAAGCGTGATCTCATTGGTTCACTTAGCTTTTCTAAGTCGTTAGCCGTTGCAATCCATAATATGTGCTTACAATTTACTCTTAGTAGCAATGCCTCGTCCCTAAAGGTTGCTGCACTTTCTTTTTCTAGCAAGGACAGCATTACAGGTTCCAGCGGTGCCATATAATGCCCAGCCATCTTATCTATTTCATCGAGCATAATCATCGGATTTGCCGTTGGCGAAGATGTAATCGTCTTTAGTATTTCCCCAAGATGACCGCTGCCCCAGCCTAATGACAACCCTGTTAATACGGATGCAGTCGACATGGTGCCAACGTCAATCCGCCTAAAATACACCCCTAAAGTACTGGCAAATCGCTGTGCAAATGCCGTTTTCCCGACACCTGCTGGTCCCAAAAGTAGGATTGGCTGCATTTGAAACCAGCTTTTATCTGCTAGATGCGATAACGCCACCGCACATTCAATCTGGTCAATCGCTTCACTGAAGTTTGGAAAATCACGATGTAAATCTCTTAATGCTTCAACCATCGGTGGCCCGGCAAGATTTTTGCGATTACCATCTTTTGCTATTTCAGTTAATAAGCTTTTAGCATAACGTGTGCGATCTTCTCCATAAATTTCAGGCGCCTTGTTAAAATTTGTTTCAGCTTCAAGCATGGAAAATATTTCAACTGCACCTACATTTTCAATAAAGGTAAGCTCACTCTTTTTGCGTGAACGTGAATCGCTCTTGAGATTTCTAAGCATTTCTAACTCGGCGATTTCTTCTAGCACTAATTTTTCCAGTGCCACATGTTTTCTGAAATGAGTGGCAATGGCTTTCTTAATTATTTTGGTTTTTCTATTTGTCATAGACTTACCCCTTTAACGTGAATACTGGTGCTTTTAGATGTCTATGGCTACGACCAAACCCGCCCGATTCTGACTTGGTTTGTTTGATTAGATCGTCTCGCCCTGACAGCCTGTCACATAGGGAAAGTAAGAATGATTCATGCAACGCAGGTTCCCTTATTCCGAGCCACTCAGGTGCATTTGCCGCGCTTGTGAAGATGTGCAATAAACCTACGTAATGGTTTTCAGGCAATGTTATATCCCACTTTGCGACAGCGGCTACAATCCACTCTACGATGGTGACTTTGTGGCCTAGTAATTTGCCGCGATCGGTTAAATACCATCCACCTTTAGAATTTAGTTCGTACTCATCAGCCTTGCCAGCGTCATGCAGAAACGCGGCCAGAACGCCAAGATTAATGCTCGTGAAACTACGCGTTTGGCAATGCTTACGCATTTCTTCAGCCACTTCAACCGTGTGGCGAAAATTGCCGGATTGCTCGGAATGGTGTCCTATCATGCTGCTTGGCTGCCTAGAGAATCGTTCAAACCTAGCGTGATCCCAGAATATTGCATTGAAAAGTAATCTATGAGCATCTGATAGCTGATCCATTAATATGGCGCCACGCTTTACAAGTTCTCGATCCTTCACCCAAGCGTGAGGAATAAGATTGAAAAGATTCACTTTTGCGTTTGGGCGTACGTATGCAACTAGTTTTTGGATGCTGATCTTGCCGCTTACGCAAGTAGCTTCATAGCCGAATTTCGGTGAAACAATTTGCCCAACATATATTTTGGCGGCAAATAAATTGTCGTTCCATTCAACTTTAATACTGGTTCGACTATTAAATAGGTTGGCTTCATTGTGAAACATCCCTTTGCCGAGATCTTCTCTAACAATGCTAATTACACGAAATACATCACCTGACAGAAGATCTGGAAGCAGTTCTACTGCAACTGCGTCATTTGCTGCTAAATCAATAGCTGAAGAGATCTTGCTTAACTGGAAGCTATTTCCGTCTCTGATTAACTCTGTTGTATTACCCTCTTGATTACTCAATAATATCTTGTGCATTTGAATCTCCTTTTATGTCTAATCTGTAGACATGTATCATAATAAGCAAGTAGGGGTGATGTGTCAAGTCTATTTTGTAGACAAATATAAAAATAGTTAAATTTGTTGTAGAATGGTTACGTATATTTTCCAAGGAGGCGGTTATGGTAGGTAAAACGACGAATGCTGTTGAACGCATTCAAGTCAACGTGAGGGTCGATGGCGACTTGATAAGGCTGTTAGATGAGAAGCGAACAGAATTACTTTCTAAGTTAGGTTCAATACCATCAAGATCTGAGCTCGTTCGAATGGCATTAGAAGATTTCTTAACTACAAAGAAATAAATAAAGCTTTCATAAGCGAATGCAAGTTAATTGCCTAATTATGGCAAAAATAGTGGATTCAAGCTGATCGTCAGCAACGTGGGACAAAGCAGTCGCATAACTTTGGCTCGTCAACTTCTGGATCGGGCCGATTCTGTTGAAAAACTAATTTTTTGACTGGATTAAAGAAATTTAAAACGCTTAAACCGATTTTTATTTTGAGGATGCGACTGGGGTTGTGCTAAACATGATTCTTTGTTGTACGTTAAGAAAATGGCTTCTAATAAGAACTTCTAAACACATTCTTTACTTGAAACACCATCGACAAAATTTTGGTTGCCGCAGAAAAAAGAGTTTTTCAACAGAATAGGCCCAAAGCCGTCTGTCACCAAATTAAGATACTCGTCAGCAACGGGGGGACAAAGCTGCCGTACGATTTAGGTGGACCTACTTCCGCATCGGGCCAAAAGTTGATTTATAATTAGTTTAAATTAAGAGTTTAAATGAGCATTATCTATCAACTATGATGCATCCGTCGGTGTAGCGGTTGACTACATCTCCTACATAGCTATCTTAGAGAAGAATCCAACCAAAATTTTTTTAACTAAATTACATCAAGTAAGATAAGTTTTTCTTTAGCGCGAGTAACTGCAACATAAGCGCCATGTGCATCCAACTCTTTGGAAAAGTCGAATTGATTAAAATGTGTCACAACAACAACATCAAATTCCAGTCCTTTGGTCGGACGAGGTTCGGTGAAGTGAACATAAAAGCGCTTAACCAAATCTCTGTTATCAGATGAAAATTTCGTTTCACGGAATAATGCTTCAATATGAGGTTTAGCACTCACCTCAACATTATGCGCAATTGTTGCTGTAGGTGAAATTACACATATTGACTTTGAACTTGATATCGAAGCAATCATTTCACCAATACGTTCACCAATTTCAGATTCTGATAAAGATTGATGAATTAGTTCAGGAATATTGTCTGGAACGACCTGAGCTGCAATAGATTTGTCACCAATCTGGCGCCTGATGTTTGAAGAGAATGCAGCTAAATTCGGGATCTGGCGCTTATTTTCCGTAAGTTGTGCCGATGTTTTTTCTGAAGGTTGAGCGTATGGAAAGCAGCCACCTAGATTCTTTACTGTTCCATCATATAGTTGTTGCATAAAATCGCCAACAACTGTAACAGCGCCACGTTCTGGATCTGCCATTGAGGACATTAAAAATACTTCAATTTCTTGAAAGTCTTGTACCTCATCGATAAAAACTGAGCTGTAAAATTTAGGTGATGATAGTGCTGCTACAAGTCTTTTCTGGTCATCATCACGATATTCATGATCACGTGACATGATTTGTGATATTGCCAGTAGTAAATTGATGTCAACTGCTGTCAAATGCTTGTTATCGAGCCTATCTCTGATATTGTTAAGCTTCTCTGCATTTGCTACCTTCTTCAAACTTTCACTATCTATTACTTCACGATACCAATCAGCTAATTTAGGGAGCCAGCGTCCCTCATCTCCACTTTCAGCATGTAAAATCTGGCGAACTTGTTCACGGAACTGTTCACGCATCCGTTTGATTTGGGAGAAAGCCTGCCTTCCGCTAAAACTTGATCCACGAAAAGGAGTGTATCCACTGCCGAGATAGCCTGCTGCAGGTTTTGATGTCCAGTTTTTGGATGGGTCAAGATGCCAAATAGATTTTTCTTCGACAATGTCGTAGATCTTGTCGTAAACTGCTTTAATTCGAACAATAAATCGATCAAGAGAAAAATAGCGGGGTTCTGATTTGAATCCATTAGCAAAAGATTCCATTTCAACTTCAGCCAATTTCCATGCCTGCTCCATTAGTGCCTGGAAATCAACTTCACCTACATCTCTAGAGTCAAAGTACGTTGCCTTGCTTACGAAGCCAGTTGGATCTTTTGCTTTCTCTTTGGCAAAATATGCTGCGCACCAGTTTTTATTTTCTTGTAATCGCTCTCGAATCTGTCTAAGGAAAAGCTGAAGCATTTCCTTCTCTACCAATTTGAGCCATGCCATCTGTCCCTCAGGTGATTTAGCTTTGACACCATCGGGTGCGCGCGTATAACTACCACCTTTAGTCCCAGGCATTTTTAGTTGCAAAATCTGTGCTCTACGTTGAACTAGTTGTATCTGGAGCTCTTTGAATTCCTTTACTGGGATACCAGACAAGTTTAACTCGTCAATTGTCGTTTTCAAGTATTCAACTAATTGAGCATGACGTACAAAGCCAACCATCTCATGTTTGTGAGCAAAAAAATCATCACTTTGATGCTCTCCATCTTCATCATAGCCAAACTGAGCGTCATGAAGCACTTTAAGGCGACCAAGTGCAACGGAAGTCTTTCCTGATCCAGCTATTCCTTCGACTATAACCAAGCCCCCGCGACGACGGCCTAATAGCTCTTCCTGTTGCCTAGTTGTGCGTGTATAGAACGATGAGCCAAGGGAAATTTCATCTGAAACATACTCGTTTTCTTCTTGGTTTTCTTCAGCTACAGTTAACGCTGCATCTCGGTGTTGCTCTTCATGATCAGATACATCCCGCCAGCGCTCCAGCCACATTGCGAATGAGTGCTTGAGCTGCTTGAGAACCAGAGTTTCATCAATAGCTGAGGATGAAAAGTCAATTTTAGAGAAATCGTTATGAGCACATTGCTGCGAACGGTCAAGAAGGTCAACCGCAACTACTTCTACTTCACCAATTTTTGGTAGTTCAATAAAGTCCCCAACCTCAGCAGAGACCAGTTGACTGGCTATTGGCGCAAGACGATTTACAATCATCAGATCACTACCATTACTCCCTTTAATCACTGATCGGTTAGCTTGAGCAACACGGTATTTTTTTAATGACCCATCAGGAAGTCTAACCGCAACCACCTTGCCGTAGCCGCGCTGGAGCAACTCCAACAGCAGATAAGCGGACTCTCTTTGGTTCGATATGTAAGGAAGCAACGCTCCATCATTTGCGGTAACGTTATTGGGATCAGTTCCGACGATGGCTGAATACTCATTTCTAACAGATTCAGTGAAATCATTAACTACATCTAATTCTATTGAAACTTCATTCATCAAGAGAATTTCACCCTGACGTTTCTTTAGATCATCGGGCGGCAAACTTACTGCGCTGATTCCGTTATGTTTCAATACTTCCGTGAGAATGGTAGTGACTTCACTTATCATTTCTTATATTCCTGAGTGTGGATAATATTCATTGGCTTATAACTAGGTTTGTAACGATTTTCAATTACTTGGATAAAATCATTTTTCATCATAGCCACATCAGCGTCATGATATTGCTGAGTGAGAACAGGTGGAATTTTGAATCCTCGATCGAAACGAGCTCCACCTCGTTCTGTTATTAAATAGCGTGGGTGCAATTCACCAGTGCCACTGTCTGACCACCAATTCACAGTGACTGTTAAATCGTTCGGCAATAAATCTACCCAAGACTTAAAAGCATTAATTTGTTGAAAACCTAGAGAACCTAACTTTTCTGTTTCGTGTTCCAAATGAATATCAATGTAAAGCCGGCTATGGCGAACTTCCCGATTCTTTTCAACCATTCTTTTAACGAATTTGGCGAAATAATCATCTGGAGCGAAGTAAGGGTCATATAACCCAATACGCTCACTAGCCTGTATTAGAGGCAGTACTGCGTTTACCATTGAGTCCGGATCACGAAAAACTTTATCCTCCCTAAAGCCCTGCGGAAACTCATCGTTTTCAAGCGCATCCCTAAAGCAGACAAAATCATTACTAGCTTGCGTATGTAACAACCCACTGAAAGGCCTGATTTGGTGACTAGATAATGCCTTCGATTGCCAAGATGAGCCTTCTGCATGTCTTCCTAAACGAACAAAAGCTTTTTCTTTCAATTTATTAACTTTATCGAAGAAAGCAGATCGAGCAGGCTCTTCCATTTGCTGGGCGCGACTCTTAACTTCGGAAGTCCAACTTTTTGGAAATTCAGAAATTACTGCTCCGTTCTCAAAACCAAAAATCCGTAGCAATGTACTGATATCAGCGGCATTAGTTACGCAATCAGGGTTGATGGCGAATTCGCCCAGTACGATTCCATTTGCCATCAGTCTTGTTCCGCGTAACGCTCTTCAAAGAATCCATCAGGCCAACGATCGATAAATCGGCCACTCTCACTAATCCGTAACGGAGAGATTCTAGTTTCTCCATCAATACACTCAACATAAAGCACGCGAATATCATCCGCGCTGAAATTAGTTGACATAATTGACTCTGCGTCACTGGCTTCGCGAATTCGCTTTAGTAAGCGCAAAATCAAATGCTCTGAATGGGTTTCAATCAGAAAAAGTTTGTCTAGTTCTTTTGCTGCTTGGATAAACAAGTCCCCTAGTTGCACTTGCAAGCGGGGATGGATATGAATTTCAGGCTGTTCAATGGAAAAAATTCTAACTTCATTTGCCAGCGCCCCGACAACTACAGGCATCATTTGAGATATGCCGATACCAACATCATTAGGTTGAACTTGGACATTTCTGGCGACATCACGCAAGACCAAATGACGGCGCTTTAACATCTCGGCTAGAGCACGTTGAATTTCGATGCGATTAGCATCAAGAGAGGTCGCATTGAGCCAGCCCATGAACTGGCTGTCCAAGCCGATTTCAAGCATATCTGTAGACTCGACTTGATAGCCGCAATTTAAACGAGATTCACTTAGCCAATGATTTACATTATTCAAAAGTGCCCTGTCGCGATACAGAATATCCCATGCTCCAAGGCCCGTTGCCCAATTGGCAGCATGGCGCGGGTTTGGTCTGTAATTGCGTTCAGGTAGCCCACGTAGCGGTCCTAGGTACTGAAGACCTCCAAGTTCCTCAGCTAACGCTTCCAGACTTCCTCGAATCAGACATTCAAGTAGCGCTGTAACTTCTAAAGGGCCACGGCTATCATCTGCATCCTCATCCCAGACATCTGAAATTTCCATAGGCTCACGCCAATTGAGAATCGCCTGAGATGCATTTTCTAAGCCAATTAAAACATTACTGCCACCTTGGAGATGCCTTTGTGAAAAAGCAGCTAAAGCCCAGTGTCCCCAATTCTCGCTACCATCTGCATCGTCATAAGACTTTAATGCTGGATGGAGTAAGTCCAAATATTCAATATTTGTGCGTCGGCCATCACTTGAGGATTTTATGGTTGCGAATTTTTTACCTTCAAATCCGAAAGTAACTTGCTGGACATATGGCTGCTCTGAAACATCGCTCCACGCGATCTTGAAATCGTAAGAAATTAGACTAATATTGCGGGTAAATAAACTAATGTCAATTAGCTTACGAACACCGCGGATTTCAGGCGAGGACATTTCCCTCTGCAGTCGATATGTCCTGTTAGCCCGGGTTTCATAGAGGTCGAATTCCTCCAACTTCATATCGAGGCCCAAGCTGACAACACGATGTAGCTCATGCTTATGGACGAACTGCCTGAATCCACCTAGGTCCATAGCATCTTCACCTAGCCTAGTACTATCAGAGCCAGGATCTTGGTGACAAACGATGTCATTTAAATAATTTAGGGCATGTAGAATTGTACTTTTCCCCGCGCTATTTGGCCCAAAAAGTAAAGTAAGTTTGGCAATGTCTATGATTTGCCTAGTACCTACCCCTTTGAAGTTCTCAATGCTTAGACGCGTAATGCCCACGTTATTTTCCTTATTTTTCAACCGATAATATTGGTAATGGAGTACCCGAGAAGTTATCTGCTAGTTTTTTAAATTGTCGAAGAAAATCCCCATCCATAATTTGAATGCCATTGTCTCCTTGAAAGTTCGAACGAAATGCTACTGGAAACTGGATTCGCAAAATTTTAGTCATTGTCTCGATAGCTTCAACTGTGTCTGTGGAATTATAAAAGATAGTATCTTTATGAGAATCATCATAAAAAATCATAGAGGTGACATCCAGTTTTGGGACATCAACGGATGGAGTGTCAGACCAAACCAATTTTGCAAGCAACTGCAACTGTCCCTTACAACCGATTGGTGTTTTGAAAGCCCAGATATTTGTTGGATAGCGCTCCTTCAATTCACCTAGCTTTTGGCGTTCTGACTTTAGCCAACCAATTCTGCCTGCACGTAAGTCATCATCAATGTTCTTCCAGTAGTAAAAAATATCCATAATTTATACAAAAGCCTGTTGTTGTAGAGACTGAAAAAGTAATTCACTTTCGGTTTGGAATATCTGCATTCTTAACTTTTGTTCTTTAATTTTAGCCACAATATCAGAAAACCGTTTCTGCTCTGATATAGGTGGGACTATTACATAGAAAGACTCAAGCTGAGCTTTTGTTATAGCTTGCCTGGTAGCACCCATACTCTCACCGATTCCAAGAAGCAATTTTTTTACGGATTCACAAACAATCTGAGCCTCAAGAAACTCTGGAATCAATTGGCCAATTGGTCGAATGATGCAGACATGCTGATTGACGCGTGCAGGTAAAATATGATCTGGAACCAGACAAGCTCTGGCTACTGATGCACCAGTTATATTCAGTAACAAATCTCCAGCCATAACACTTACATTTGAAAGTTTTACAGCCTGCTGCACATCAAGATATGCTAAATCTTTTCTCAAAAAAAGTCGGTCATGAACATTTAAGCTGCGAATGAAAGAAATGCCAGACGATTTATATACTGAGTCACCACCACGCGGTGTAGCTCCGCTACCAATTTTTGAAGTCAGATTACAAAGTTGCTCTCTACTCCAACCTTTAGGGTTAGTCACAGGATCCCCGAACATATCGAGGAATATTGATCGAAGCAACTCATCGATAAGATTTATAGATTCTTGGCGCTTTTTGCTGATGGCATTAGCCTTATCGAGCGTGTTAGCAATAAGCCGCTGCTCTTCAATTGATGGCAGCTTAATCATGGTATCGCGGATCATTGATTGAGATATATTTGGCTGCGCACCGCCAACGGCCATAGCAATAAAGTTTGGAACTTTGGCTCTCAGTGCGTGATAGACGTAGCGTGTTTCTGCTTGAGATTGATCTGGTCTAATCGCACATATAGCCTGGTTTGTTGCAGCATTGATACCAAGCATCGCTATACGGCCAACGGTAGCTCCATACATTGCCAAGAGAATAGATCCTGCTGGAACCAGCTTGGCTGAGGATTCAAGTAACGCTAAATTGGTAATTTTCTCTTTCGTTTTGGTAATAACCTCCTCCCTTAGTTCTCCAGATTTTACCCAAGGGATTTCTCCATCAAAATACCGTTCTTCATTCTGACGTGACGGTGTTCCGCCGCTACCCGTCTCACAAAAAGTTGATAGTTTTACTAGGCGAGTCATTTAAGCATCGACTCCAAAGTCGATACATCATTCTGAATTTCACATTCCAACAACTTAATTCTCTCAAGGATTACTTTAGGTGCATCGAATTCTAAAGCTTCTTGGACTGAATCTTGATAACTATTCAAAGAAAGATCATAAGACTTCTCGCGGATATCTTGAACGGAAACAGTAAATGCTTTTTGTCGCCGATCTAAGAGATTCAGTTTGCCAGCCTTCCAGTCTTGCCACTTAGCTACCACATCAGGCAGGTCATCCAAGTCAATCTTCTGGCGCTTGTCATCAAGTGAATATCCATCGTTTTCTACATCGTAGAAAAACACGTTGTCAGTCCTGCCACCTTTGCTAAAAATAAGAATTGCAGTTGAAACCCCTGCATAGGGCTTAAACACGCCAGACGGCAATGAAATCACCGCTTCGAGTTGATTTTCTTCAATTAGCACTTGGCGAAGTGCAACGTGAGCCTTACTTGATCCAAACAGCACCCCATCTGGCACGATGGTAGCGCTTCTGCCACCGAGGCGCAGCATACGCAGGATAAGTACGATGAACAACAATTCCGTCTTCTTGGTTTTGACCTTGCGAAGTAGGTTCGGGTGCACATCTTCGAAATCTAGACTACCCTTAAACGGTGGATTTGCAAGGATGACATCAAAGCAATTTTCTGCAGAATTAGGAAAACGCTCAGTAAAACTCGCACTCAATGAGTCCTGATAATGAATATCGGGAGCATCAACGCCATGTAGCAACAAATTCATTGCTGCAATGCGTAGCATTGTGATGTCAAAATCAAAGCCATGGAACATAGCAGAGCGTATATGCTCACGGTGCGGTTCAAGTAAATCTCCTGAATATATTTTTTCTCCATTGTCAGGGTTAGTAATAATGCTTTCCGATGAGGTATATTTTTCAACCAGATGTTCCAAAGCTGCTACTAGGAACCCGGCTGTGCCGCATGCTGGGTCGGCGATCTTATCCGTTGGTTTAGGATCAACAAGTTTTACCATCATCTGGATGATGTGGCGTGGCGAACGGAACTGACCGTTAATACCAGCGGTAGTAAGTTTCTTTAGCAAATATTCGTAAATATCACCTTTGGTATCGCCCTCAGTGAGGGGCAGCGCATCAATCATATTAACAGCCGATACCAGCAAACTTGGTTTAACTATAAGGAGCTGAGCGTCCTTCATATACTCACCGAAGTTTGTCCCATCCACTGCAACAAAACGAAAATGTGGGAATACTTTGTCACGAACCAATGGAAGCATTTCTGCACCTGGAAGGTTCTTAAATTGAGACCAGCGTAACTCCTTATGGTCATCTGAAAAGTTTCTGCGGAATTCAACGCCTGTCCGACGTGCTCGGTTTTCATTCCGTGTTTCACTTATGTCTAGCAAACGCGAAAACATAAGGAAGGTAATCTGCTCAATCACTGTTAGGGGGTTTGCAATTCCTCCTGTCCAGAACTCGGTCCAGAGTTTATCAACTCGCTCGCGGAGTTCGCGGCTGCTAAGTTCGGAATTCATCATACGTTTGCATTTCCTTGATATGTTCTATTTTGTTCGTTACTAGGTAATGGCTGAAAGGTTTCGATTATCTGAATTAACTCATCAGCTTCCTCTTCACCAAACACACCTTCTAGACCATCACTGTCAACTAAAGTAAATGGATCATCGTAAAGCCTTTCAAGCTCTACGCTACCAAAACGGGCAATATGATTCTGCAGCAGACCCATAAAGCGAGTTTGTTTCGCTGAAAGAGGGTGCCGAGCTGCAAAATATTCAAAGCGAGAATTAACTACATCTGGCTCCATCCCTACCAATGATCTAATAATGAAGTCCAATGGTAATGCAGTTTCATTATAAAACTCACGAAGTAAATCTAGATTGATGTCTGGATTTTGGGTGAGTACCAGAGATGTCAAGCTTGCTAGGTCGGCTTCGGTTACCGGATGGCCCTGACGAATTTTTTTCAAGGCAGGACTAGAATCGATCAGCTTGGTCAAGACGTCCTCAACCTGTCTCTCGTAAGCTTTCATGTCTACGGATTTAAGCGAAGCGGATCTGCGCTTAATCTCGTATGCAGTATCGTCTTCTTTGATGTCAACTACCTTTGATGGTAGTTTTGGTGGGCCATAAGGATCTCGATAACGCCATATTTCACGCATTTGAACTCGAATATTTTCCAGTGAAGCTACGTCAACACTATCCCAAAATGTAGATGATTTAATTTCTTGAATAACTGTGGATTTTTCCCTTACTGGATTAAGGTGCATCTGTAACGAAGCTACTCCAGCCAGCAGATCTGACTTTAGATCATTAAAATAACCCGTTTTCTTAAGGTTTTCAATTTGCATACACGTCATTAATAGATCTAGTTCGTACGCATCCGCATAACCATGGATATTTACCCATTGCATAAGCGGGGCAATGTCACGGCGCAATAAGTTTACGGTTTGTGGAGCAAATGCATCAAGAATAGGCAACTCTGAAATGGTTTTAACTACTTTCCAATGCTCCTTGATCGCAATACTCTCATTTGGCAGAGCCAATATATCAGTGTGAATCAATTGAACAGCCTGTTTGAAAACAAGTAAAGCTGGTATTGCAAGTGCTACTGCCGCTAGTTCCACACGGGCTTCAAATATTTGCTGCATGAGTGATTTTGAAACCTTAGGCTCAACTGGGGTATAGTGCATATCAAAGTAATCAAAATTACTCCAGTGGTCAAAAATACGGAAAACCTGCTTGTTCTTACCTGGTCCAAACAAGTCTGTACACAATCTTGTTCCTCTGCCTATCATCTGCCAGAACTTTACTTTCGACTTAACTGGTTTTGCAAATACAAGATTAAGAATCTCAGGTATGTCGATTCCTGTGTCGAGCATGTCTACAGAAATCGCAATAGTCAGTTGATCATTACCGCCATCACCTTTGAAGTCATCGATGAGCTGTTCGGCACGTGGGTCGTAATGATCAATAACCTGGCAAAACTTACCGCCATATTGCGGATACATTTCATCGAACAATCCACGTAAAAAAACGGCATGCTCATGACTGCGAGCAAAAACAATGCTTTTGCCAACACGTTGACCCGTAGCATCTTTAATTCCGCTCTCCATTAAATTACGCAGGATGACTCGATTGGTGTCCTTATTGAATATCTGTTTGTCGATCTGACCTGCTTCATAATCGAATAGCTTAGGGTCTTCACCTTCTTCTTCCAATCTTCTTTTTTGCTCATCGCTAAGGTTATTGTATTTAATCCCTGAGCGTAGAAACTTAGTAGTGTGGGTGAATACCTCAAATGGCACTAGGTGACCTTCTTCGATAGCGCGGTCTAGTGGGTAGTAAGCCGTCGGATTCTGGTCATCACAATCGAATAGGCTATAAGTGTTGCGGGTGACAAATTCGACTGGCGTTGCGGTGAGACCTACCTGCAGGCAGTCAAAGTAACGGAATAAATCGCCGTATGAGTTGTATATGCTGCGGTGAGATTCATCTGCGATGATGAGATCAAAGAAGCCAACATCGAACGTCTGAAATACTTGTTTCATCGCTGGGTACGTCGCAAGATAGATGCGCTTCTCTCGATCTTTAGCTGTGCTGGCGCCAACAATAGTTAAAGGCTCTCCAGGTAGAAAATTAGTAAATACATTTTTAGCTTGTTTGCGCAACTCACGTCGGTCACATAAAAAAAGTACTCGTTTCACCCAGTGTGCACGCATAAGTAAATCAACTAGCCCAATCGCTACACGTGTCTTACCTGTCCCAGTTGCCTGAACAATTAGCGCTCTTCTGGACTTTCTTGAGAATCTTTCAGTAACTCTACGTAATGCTTCTAATTGATATAAACGGCCAGCAATTGCTGAATTAGGCTGAATTGTTTCTAGTGCTTTTTTTGCTGTTCTTTGATATATCAGATATTTCAAACTATCTTTAGAATATAGACCAAAAATCTTCCGAGGTGGAAAACCCTGCTGGTCGTCCCATATCCACGTTTCAAATCCATTGGTATAGATGATTATAGGTCGTTGCCCATGTTCCTTCTCTAAGCCATTTGCATAAAGTTCGTTTTGCTTACGACCAAGTTCAGGATTAACTGAAGTTTTTTTCGCTTCAATGCTCGCGAGAGGTTTTCCGTCATCATCCCATAGGACATAGTCGGCATAACCGAGACCAGAAGGTGTTGGCTGATATTTGACGGACTCCTCTTGGCTAACTTCTTCAGTATTAGATCCATTGTCACCAACATTCCACCCAACTTCCAATAGCATCGCATCAATTAACCGCTTACGTGTTGTGGCCTCATCAAAAGCTAAAGCTGAAGCACTCGAATTTCCTTTTGATAGAACTTTTTCTAACTCTTCAGTTTTGCAGACTGCTTGGTGTGCTCGCTCACGTTCTTCTTCCAATTGCTGAAGCAGTTTTTCCATTTGCGCAGATTGAATGGCAAGTTTTTCAAAGGCGACTTTCTTCTCACGTTTCAACTGGCCTTTAGATTCTTCGCCGCTATGATCTATAGGTAGGTCCTTGTAGGCTGGTAAAGCATCAACTGACATATTGTAAAAGGTAACAGCAAGCCAACGCCCTAAGTCGTATGCTTCGCGGACTAACGCCAAGGCAAGCTGAGAATTGACAGCGGTACCGTGTGCGGCCTTGTTCCCATGAATACGAATGGTATGTAATTTATCAAGAACAACTGGTGGTATTGCAGATCTGAATGCATCATTATTAAGTAAGCCAATTAATTCAGCTTGCATGGGTTTAGGTAATCCAAGATTGTGATAAATCCCTTGAACAATCTGCTCAGCAAAAGTACGTAACTTTACCAGTGCGCTTGGAGGATCATCATAAGCATATCGTTCTGCAAAGCCGCCCAGCGCGGATAACTCTTGGCGAGCATTTGCAAGAAATTCAAAATTTAGGGACTTAGTTATCATTTCGGTCATAAGTACATGTTAGCAGTTATCATGCCAACTAATTCAAATCCCATATCGCTCAATCCAGCCATTTAATGTTTGATGGCTTGAAAGCCCTAATAACAAAGCTGCTTTGGTCTTATTGCCATGAGTTTCGGAAAGGGCGCGATTAATATAATGCTTAGCGACATCGCCAATTATATCTTGTATATCAATTGGTTGCGTCAAATCACGATTCAGAACTCCTTCATTATTTTTATTTAATGACGATAAATGAAATATAGACTTACTTATTGTATCTTCATCAATCACATCCCCATCATTCCATACAGCAGCTCTTTGCAAAGTATTAAATAGTTCGCGAATGTTTCCTGGCCAAGAATGCTTAATGATAACATTTCTTGCGTTAGCGGAAATTTTCTTACGCTTATATCCTGGCTGCTCCTTTATTCCCTCATCATTAATAATATTAATCAGATAATCAGTTAATAGCGATACGTCCCCACTTCGATCTCTGAGTGCTGGCAGTCGAACAATGGCAACGGCAAGGCGATAAAAAAGATCTTCTCTAAATTTTCTATCCCTCACTTCGTCTGCGAGATTTCTGTTAGTGGCTGAAATAATGCGAACATCAATCTTAATCGTTTTACTATCACCTAAACGCTGCACCTCTTTTTCTTGCAACACCCTGAGAAGCTTAACCTGTGCAATTAATGGCAACTCGCCAATCTCATCCAAAAAAACAGTTCCTCCTTCGGCCTCTTCGAAATGACCTTTATGGTCTGCATTAGCTCCCGTAAAAGCTCCTTTTTTATGCCCGAATAATTCAGATTCAAGTAGGTTTTCTGGAATAGCTCCACAGTTTATGGCAACAAAAGGTTTATCACGTCTAGGGCTAGAATTGTGAATTGCCCTAGCCATAAGCTCTTTACCTGTGCCACTTTCACCTTCTATTAGAACTGGTATTGATCGCAATGCAGTTCGCTTGGCTTGCTCAACAACACTTTGCATTTCAGGGCTTCTATAAAGAATATCCTCAAATTCAGCCTCAGAATTCGGCCTAGCTTCAGCCATCTCCTCCAACATTCTGTCGGGTCGACGCATTAAATCAGGTACGAAGTCTGCTGAAATATCAAAGGGCACAGATGCCACTCGCACGCCTAGTTCGCGTGAAGATTCAATTAACCTAGCGGGATATCGCGTTTTAGAAACAATAATCCACACTGCTGACATTGCAGGCGTTCCCGGACTAAGATGAAAGGTTAACTCGACCTTCCCTGCCACAATATTAGGCATGCCTCGAATTATTGCAACAACAGTTTGATAAATTTCACCAAACTCAGTTGGACCTGAAAGATTAGCTAGATGAAGAATGACTTCCCCTGAGCAACGGTTCTTTAGCCAATCGACATACCTGTTAGCCTTATTTTTTTCATGATTGCTTAACAACACAATCTGATCAAACGATTCCCAATTAACAGCTTGCATAATCGGACCGTCCACGACATTTTCTATGCCATCGACAGCTTTTAAGTCTGTATTACCGATCCAGGAGATAAGGGTTTTCATAATAAAATATTAAGAATTTTTACTTTCATGTAAAAAATATTACTTTGAATGCATTATGCAAGCCTATCATATAAATATCTAACTTATTGTATTGTATGTATTTATATTAATTGGCATGCAAGTTGCTAATGTCAATACAAGTTTCATAAATAATTAAAGGTCATACATACATGAGTGAACAAGAACAGATTGTAACTGAAGATGAACTAAACCTTATAGGTGCTTTCCGTAGCTGGGTCGGCGGACCATATATAGCAGCATTAACTGAGGAGCAGAAAATGGTATTAAATAGTTTCATAAAAATAATGCAGGAATCTAAAGGAATTCCATCCAAAATTCACTAATGCTTAGAAAGCATTTTTGATAGGTGATCAGTAGAGATGGCTGAAATGACTGACTAAACGAATCTATGGAAGATCAGGTATAACGGCAAAACTCAAACACTTGAGGAATTAAATGATCTTAGGGAATGGCATTCGAATGACTTCACTAATTTAGTATAAAAAACGCACATTATTTAGATGAGGCGGATATTAGTACGGAGTTTAATCGGCGCAATGATGATATAAAAATATAACTATATTTACTTTATGGTGCAATATTGCACCAATGGAAATGAAGAGTAAAACTGAAAAATTAAAGAATCGCACTAATCATAAGAGTCTAGTAGTAAGAGTGTTAATAGTAATAGCTCTTGAGACATTTACTGATGAAAAAAATTAACTTATTGAGGTACTACTAATGAAATTCATCCATGCAGCTGATATCCACCTCGACAGCCCATTATCTGGGCTTGCCGCTTACAAAGACGCACCAGCGGATTTGCTAAGAACGGTTACACGCGACGCGTTCACGCGATTGGTGGATGAAGCAATCGAAGAAGCCGTGGATTTCATAGTTATCGCTGGTGATTTGTATGACGGTAGCTGGAAAGATTACAACACTGGCCATTTTTTCTGCCGCGAGATGGGGCGCCTGAACAAGGTAGGCATTCCAGTTTATCTGCTGTTTGGCAATCACGATGCTGATAGCGAGATGACTAAAAGATTGACACTCCCACCCAATGTTCACCAGTTTGAATCACGCAAAGCTAACACGTTCTTAATTGATGAGCTGAAAGTTGCGTTGCATGGCCGTAGCTACAAAGATGCCGCTACCTTTGAAAATCTTGCCGTTACATATCCTGATCCTGTTGCAGGCTGGCTGAATATCGGAGTTTTGCATACTGCATTGGGAAGTAGTAATTCAATACACGTCAATTACGCACCTTGCTCAATAGCAGAACTCAATGCCAAAGGCTACCAATATTGGGCATTAGGGCATGTGCATGAACACGCGATATTGCAAGAATCTCCCTGGGTGGTGTTCCCAGGCAACTTACAGGGGCGGCATATTCGTGAAACTGGTGAGCGTGGTGCAATAATCGTAACGGCTGATGAATCTGGCATTCAATCGGTAGAGCGTTTGCTGGTAGATGTGCTACGCTGGCATGTGGTAGATGTTGATGCTAGTGAAGCCAATACACTAGAAGAAGTGGTCAGATTGGTTGGTCGCGCTTTTGAACAATTAATCGACAAAACTCCAGATAAAATTTATCTATCAGTGCGCGTCTGCATCAAAGGTAAAACAGCTGCACACGGAGAACTATTTGGGTTGGAATCGCAGTTGCGCGAGGAAGTTCTAGGTCAGGCAGCTGGTTATGGGATTGATCGCCTTTGGATAGAGAAAGTGCGCATTGAGACTGAGCCTATTTTTGATGAGGCACAAATCGCTGAACGTTCTGATGCTATTGCTGATTTACAGCGGTTTTTAGCTGAGGCACCAGAAGATCAAGAGTTACTAGATTCCTTGCTGGCAGATTTGATGCAGCTGGTGAATAAGATACCGATTGAGCTGATTAAAAACATACCTGAATTAGATGCAATCCGCAGTGGTAATGTCGCAGGTATCGTTGCATCCGTTACTCCTAGCCTACTGGCTTATCTAGCTAAATCGAACTGAGCAACCCATGCGTATTACACGACTAGATCTACTACGTTACGGTAAATTTACCGATAAATCTGTTGTATTGCCTCATGCAGATAAGGACTTTCATTTAATTGTCGGCCCAAATGAGGCCGGAAAATCAACCATTCGGAATGCAATTCAAGAGCTACTTTTTGGCATAGAAAAAAGCTCAACTTATGGTTTTTTGCATGCATATGGTGATATGCGTCTAGGTGCATTAATTGAACAGAATGGACAATCGTTAGATTTTTTAAGAACTAAAGCTAAAACTAAAAGTTTAGAAACTGTTGCGGGATTGTCGCTAACTGATGATGCGCTTTCACCTTTTTTGGGACAGACGGATCGTGACTTCTACAATCAAATGTTCGGCTTGAATTACGATCGATTGGTTGCGGGTGGTCAAGCCATACTCAGTGCATCTAATGACGTTGGGCAAATTTTATTTCAAGCGGCTGCTGGTATTGCCAGTCTTGGTGATGTGCGAGACAAGCTGGAAAATGAGGCAGATAAGCTATGGTCTAAACGCAAATCCAATGAGCGCGAGTATTACATTGCCAGTAATGAACTAGAGCAAGCCGAAGATGCACTTAAACAAGCGACCGTGCGCACCAAAGATTGGCAGGCAGCCCGCACTAAAGTGGATGAGATTGGAGATAATCTTCAACTGGCGAGAGAACAATATCGCACAATAGAACAAGAGCGTATTCAGCTAGAGCGCGTTCGCCGTGTAGCACCGATATTAACCACGCTTGCTGAGTTAGAGTTGCAATTGACTACGCTTGGTGAGGTTGCCTCATTACCAGATAATGCTGCTGACCAGCTGGCAAGTGCTGAGAATGAAATTGCGATTGCAACTCAGTCATTCAATTTCTTCGAAAAACAAGTCTCAGAACTTCAGGGTAAAATTAAACGACTTCAGCCCAATGAATCAGTGCTGGGTCGCGAATCCGATATTCAAGCATTGTCAGAAATGCGCTTGCAGCTACGTAATCACGAAACTGACATTGTTAAACGTGAAGAGGAAATCCGTGTGCTGTGGCTAACCGTAGAGGAATCTATGCGTCAACTAAGTTGGCCAATAGAAACTGAAGACGCTGTTGCTCAACGACTGCCTGGTAGTTTAATGCGTTCAGAAATCAACAATTTAATTCGCCGCCATGAATCACTCACTCAGGCATTAGTGACTGCCGAGGAGTCTTTAAGAAGTAAAGCCGACGATGTTAAATCAATCGCGCAAGAGATAGCATTACTCCCTGCAACCGACATTCCTTTAACGCTAAGCGGTGCATTGGAAACAGCGAGATCTCTTGGTGTCGTTGGAGCCAAACAGAGTCAGAATGAGGCGCAAATCGCTAAACTAACTCTTGAGCTTGAGCATGCGGCGATTGAATTTGGAAGGTGGAACACTGGCGCAAGTAACTTACGTAAACTATTGCCACCTACCCAAGATGAAATTAACGCACTCATTAAACAGCGTAGTGACTTAGCGTCAGCGGTATCTGCAAGTAAAGAGCGCCTTAATGAAGTATGTGTTGCTATTAAATCACTTGAATTGGAAATTTCGCAGTATAAAAGCAAACACCATCCAGTGACGCTAACTGACGTTCAGCACATTCGCACATCACGTAATTTAACATGGCAATCCATCAAAGCTGGTAATGTCGCCTTAAAGGATGCTGCTATTGGTTTTGAACAAGAAGTAGCTGAATCTGATTCACTTTCTGATAAGCGGCATGACAAAGCCACAGAGGAATCTGAACTTCAGTCACGCTTAGACCAGTTTCAGAAACTACAACTGCAACAAGCGAGTTTTGAATCTCGTGTGCAAAATAATGCGCTGTTGCTTGCTAACTTTGACCTTAGTTGGGATAGTTGTATCCAGAATATTGGTTTAGATGGTATGCCACTTTTGCAGGTAAATGGTTGGCGATCTATACGTGACCGTGTTCTCGCTGCAACAGATACATTGCTCGAAGCTCAGTCATCACAAGAAGCGCTGAATAAGAGCATTGCCCAGGCAAATGCAGCATTGGTCGAGTCCTTGAGTACCATGAAGCCTGAATCAAGCAGTTTGAATCTTTCTGCATTAATGCTGCTTGCAGAAGAAGTTGTGACGACCGCAAATAGCACGCAGGCTCGTCGTGAAACGCTCATCACTCTGAGAAACCGTGCTGAGACTGCAATACCAGATTTAAAAAGCAAGGTTAATCAGGCTCAATTGACAATAGAAACATGGCGTGTTGATCTGCAAAAAAATCTTGTTATTGCACACCTGCCTATAGATGCAAATATAGGGACTATTGAAGGTGCTCTGACTCTCTTTGAGAGCATGAGTCAGCAACTTCAGAAGATAAGAGATATTCGCAGCACCCGCATCAATATGATGCAACGTGACCTCATGAACTTTAAGGTTACGGCGAATTCACTGGCTAATGACGTTGCCCCGGAAATTGCAAGAGAGTCATCAAATCAGATTGCACTATTGCTTGCCAGTTTACTAACAAGCGAGTTAACGGCATCTCAAGATTTAAGCCGCTTAAACTCTGAGTTAGTCACAGCTAATGAACAATCTCATGCTGAAAATAACAGGATAGCCAAAGCTAAGGCAAGCATTGAGCCGTTATTGCATCTATCTGGAGCTACTGATAACGATGGATTGCACGCAGCCATTGAAAAATCAGATCGCTTGCGGATATTAACTGCCGCCATCAATCAAAATATTCAGCAATTATTAAATTCAGGGGATGGCTTAGATCGAACTGCGTTAAAAGCTGAGTTTGAGACTGCTGATGTCAGTATGATTACAATACGCTTGTCTGAAATAAAGTTTGAAACTGATGCAGTGGTCAATCAACAAAATCAATTGTCAGGTGAAATGACTTCTGCCGAAGCTGTATTAGGAAAAATTTCAGGGCAAGCTGAGGCAGCTCGTGCTGAATCACAGAGGCAAGAAGCACTGGCAAGAATGTCCAATGCTGCGGAAAGGTACATCAAAGTCTACACAGCATCAAAGCTCTTGCGATGGTCAATTGAGCGGTTTCGTGAAAGCAAGCAGGGCCCAATGCTGGTTAGGGCTGGAAATATTTTTGAGGGACTGACTAGGGGTGGTTTTAATCGATTGGTCGTTGATTATGAAAGTGAGCCATTTAAACTTTATGGGCAACGTGCAACAGGTGGGTTGGTAAGTATTGAGGGTATGAGTGAGGGTACACGCGACCAACTCTTTCTGGCACTTCGTTTGGCCGCACTTGAACTTCATTTGGAACAGGCTGTGCCATTACCCTTCATCGCTGACGATCTTTTCATTAATTATGATGATGGGCGAGCGAGAGCTGGTCTGGAAGCATTGGCAAAATTATCAGAAATGACTCAGGTGATTTTTTTAAGCCATCATGAGCACCTAGTGCCTGTCGCTCAATCTGTTTTTGGTGAGAGGCTTAATGTCATAGATTTATCGAAATAGAGGTTTTGCTAAATTAATTTGATTGTAAGTAAAGGACGGCTTCGGGTCGATGGAGGAAATAGAACCTTCACGCTCCAAGGTCAGCTATGTAAATTATTCTGTTGAAAAACTCTTTTCAGGTGGGCGCTTCAAAGCACTTATGGAAACTCGCCCTTCATAATCGATCACTTACTTCCTAATGATTTCATGTGCCCTAATGTTTCAGAAAACTAGGACTGCCAAGAGTTTTTCAACAGAATATAAATTACTCCTGACGTTTGAACTTAAAAGAAGAGATATTAGTAGTTCTTTTTTTTAATTAATCAAGATTAATAACTTCAATCCAGTGCCCAGTTCCATCGTCTCGGGCGCACCAGTTAAAAAACTCATGGTGTTACCCTATACTTTTATTGATTGAACTCAATTTTCACATCCAGTGACTGTTGCTGCCCTGCACCAGTTACTGTGAACCGTAACACAATATCTTTCTGTCCAATTGGCGGCTCAGCTACAAGTTTGCCCGTCAGCGCATTTAGATCAATCCATTTTGGCAATGGTGAGCCATCTACTTGTGTAGCAGCATAAATAACCGCTGAAGAATTCTTAGTGTCTACAACCACCCCTTCATAGTGATGACGTTGATTAACTATTCCATTAAAAACCAGTTGGCTTTTATTTACATCCATTAATTCAACTGGACTAACTGGCTCAAGCTTTCCTGTCACAAAATCAAATAGAACATGTTTGGTTAAAATTTTGCCTGATGGCAATACCACTGTTACAAAGAGCTCAACCGAACTAACATTTTCTGGTGGGCGGCAAGTAATAACCCCAGTGCTTGAATTGATGTTAATCCATGATGGCAGAGGCACTGCAGAAGGTAGTACTACAGAATAAACTGCTTCAGCACTGCTATCTGACACTATAACTCTTCCTTCGTAATAACCTTTAGTGCTGACATTCGTCTTAACAAAAATTTCATTAGAGGTGGATGTTACTTGTTGCGCTGATTGAGTTGAGCTAGCGCCTACTGTCGGCGTACTCACCTCAAGTGGCGGCAATGCTGACGTACTAGTAACGTCAGCAGTAGTCATTTGGTCAAAGATGCTGTAATTGTCAGCATCCACGCCAGTTAAGGTTAGCCCATGCACCGTAACAGGTTTAGCTGTACCTGCATCTGCTGATGTGAAAGTAGCTGTTGATGCTGATGAATTTACCCCTACATCATCGCCGCCCACTATACCTGATAGCGCACCATAGCTTGAAATAGCGGCAACCACATTGCCGTCATATACTTTATTAGTTGCAGTTAAGCCTACTAAAGAAATATCTTTAGCAGTAATCGTTGCCGTCGCACCTGACGCATCCGTGACCGTGTAGTTACCTGCATCTGAACCGCTTAAAGTGAAGCCTGTAAGCGTTACAGCTTTATTCGTCCCAACAACTTTGGTCGCATAACTACCTGTTGCCAATGCTTTCTCTAGTACCAACGCATCAGCACTATAGTACTTGTTGTCATTAGCCGAAGTTGCGCCATTTGTTAGCACTGAGGATGTCGTGCTGATTGTCGCTGTTAAGGCACCGTCATAAACCTTACCCGTTGCAGCCGTACCGGTTACTGTAATCGCCTTAGCCGTAATCGTTGCGGTTAATCCTTGCTGTTGAATTAAATGATAATTACCAGCATCTGCACCACTAATGGTATTGCCTGTAACCGTCACAGGTTTATTCACCCCAACCGCCTTATCAGCAATTGTAGCAACAGGAGTGCCGCCAAGAACTACATCATCTGAACCCAATACCTCAATGACTGCAGTTCCAGTTAAGGCAATATTCGTTGTTCCATCATAAACTCGAGAAGTCGCCATCAATCCTGTTACTGTTAAATTGACGCCGACTGCTGTAATTGTCGCCGTCGCATCTGACGCATCGGCAACCGTGTAGTTAGCTGCATCAGTACCACTTAAGGTAAAGCCTGTGACAGTCACCACTTTATTCGTACCAGTATCTTTGGTGGCATAACTTCCTGTCGCCGATGCTTTTACTAATGTAACTGTGTCAGCACTATAGTATTTATTGTCGTTAGCTACCGATGCACCACTGGTTAGCACTGAATTGGTAGTGTTTATCGTTGCCCCCAAACCACCATCATAAGCCTTACCAGCGGCAGTAGTTCCCATTACTGTAATCGCCTTAGCCGTGATAGTCGCCGTCGTGGTGGTGTTAGCTAAGCTATAGTTTGTAGCCAAGCCGCCATTGATACCATCAGCTAGCCCGTAGCTCAACGTCACCACCTTACCCGTACCAACATTCTTATCACTGAAAGCAGCGCTTATCGCTGATGCCGTCACTGTCTCACTGCCAATAAAGCCGCTTAAACTACCAATCGCACTTATCGCCACCGTCGTGCCAGCATCGTATGTTTTATTGGTGGCAGTTGCGGCTCCAATCGTTAATATCTTAGCCGTGATGGTCGCCGTCGCACCTGACGCATCTGTGACCGTGTAGTTGCCTGCACCTGTACCACTTAAGGTAAAGCCTGTGACCGCAACTTCTTTACCTACCCCTACGTTCTGATCAGCATAACTACCAGTGGCAGAGGCTTTCTCTAATACCACTATGTCACCTGTGTAGTATTTGTTGTCGTTAGATGCCGATGCGCCATTGGTGAGAGTCGAATTGGTCGTCACAATCGTTGCACCCAAACCACCGTCATAATTCTTACCAGTAACCGTCGTGCCCGTTACCGTAAGCGCCTTAGCCGTAATCGTCGCGGCCGCACCAGAGGCATCAGTCACCGTGTAGTTAGCTGCATCGGTTCCGCTTAAAGTGAAGCCTGTAATCGTCACCGCTTTATTCGCGCCAACATCTTTCGTGGCATAACTACCAGTGGCAGAGGCTTTCTCTAATACCACCGTATCAGCACTGTAGTATTTGTTATCACTTGTAGTCGATGCGCCATTGGTAATGACAGCAGATTCCGTACTAATCGTAGCACCAGTTGCAGCATCATAGA
>CAILFU010000078.1 GCA_903833595.1 uncultured Pseudomonadota bacterium | reverse complement strand
TTTATACGCATCATTGGGTGAGCCGTTAGATGGTGGCGCCTGGAGCGTGCGAATCTACCATAAGCCTATGGTGGAATGGGTTTGGTTTGGTTGTTTAATGATGGCCTTCGGTGGATTTTTGGCCTTGGCTGATAAACGCTATCGTTTAAAAAAACGTGCGCCCAGTAAAGAGATAACAAGTAAAGCGGTAAAAAGTAGCAAAAAGGCCAAAGCATGAAACGCGGATTGATTCCTTTAGCCATTTTTTTGATTGTAGTGGGATTTCTTTTTAAGGGTTTGTTTCTTGACCCTCGCGAAGTGCCTTCGCCTCTGGTGGGTAAGCCTGCACCGCAATTTAGCTTGCCACGTTTAGATAATCCAGAAACTAAATTTTCGCCTAAAGATATGTTGGGCAAAGTATGGCTATTTAATGTATGGGCATCATGGTGTGGCGCATGTCGAGATGAGCATCCGATTTTAGTTGAATTATCTAAAGCCGGGTTTGTGCCGGTGATTGGCATGGATTACAAAGATACGCGTCCAGAAGCGCAGCAATGGTTAGACCAAGGTGGTAATCCATACAATGTGGTTGCGGTAGATGCTGATGGGCGCGTGGGAATTGATTATGGCGTGTATGGCGTACCTGAAACCTATGTGATTGATAAGGCGGGGATGATTGCGTATAAGCAAATTGGCCCGGTGACCTATGATGCCTTACGAGACAAAATTATCCCTTTAGTGAAAAGGTTGCAAGCACAATGAAGTTAACCCGCATCGTTCGCTTAATCGTTATTTTATGTTTGTTGCAATCGGTAAGTGTATGGGCGCAAGAAGCTCAACCATTGCAAGCCAATGCCGCTGTAGAAGTGCAGGTGGAGCGGCTTTCTACACAATTACGTTGTTTAGTTTGCCAAAATCAAACCATTGCTGATTCGCATGCGGAGCTTGCGCAAGATTTGAAGCAAGAAATACGTGAAATGGCGGCCAAAGGCATGACAGATCAAGCCATTATTGATTATTTGGTAGCGCGTTATGGCGATTTTGTTCGCTATAAACCACCCTTTAATCCTGTCACCTCTTTTTTATGGTTAGGGCCTTTCGGATTATTGTTAGCCGGTGGCTTTGGCTTATTTGTGATGTTGCGCAGACGTCAGAAAATGTCGGTTGATGTGCCATTGAGTGCAGATGAAGCGCGTAAAGTCAGTGAGCTATTAAAGTAAGTCAATTTAAGTCAATTAAGGATTCGGAATGTTGGTATTTTTTGCGATAGTCATTTTGTTACTGGTCATGGTGCTTACTTTTATTGTGCGGCCTTTAATGTGGCCTAGTGCTGCGGTAAAAGTCGACGATGGCGCTGAAAAACGAGAGATTTTTCGTCAACAGTTTGAAGAGATTGAGCAAGATAAAACAATCGGCATGCTCGATACGGATCAATACAATATTGCCAAAACTGAGCTAGAGCGCCGTATGTTGGACGAGTTAGGTAGCGCTGAAAAAGTAGCTGCCGTGGCTAAGCCAGATGTGCGGTTGGCCTTTACGCTAATTATCATTATCCCTATTCTTGCCATTTATATTTACCTTGCGATTGGTCGCCCAATGGCGATGATTCCTGCTGCTGACATGCCTGCAGTTGCACAAGAGGCAACTATGCCAGTCGCACCGGAAGCCTCTCCTGCTAGTGCGGCTAATATTCGTGGCACCATTAGCTTAGCGCCAGCATTAGCCAGTAACATAGACCCAGCCACAACGGTATTTATCTTTGCCCGCGCGACACAAGGCGCACCAATGCCACTCGCTATTGTACGCACCACTGTAAAAGAGTTGCCTTACACTTATCAGCTAGATGACAGCACGACGCTTATGTCAGACCTTAAGCTTTCACAAGCGAGTGAAGTCGTGGTGGTGGCAAGAATTTCTAAAGGTGGTGATGCCAAAGCGAAAGCGGGTGATTTGCAGGGCATCTCTGCCGCGGTTAAACCTAATGGTGTGACAGTCGATATTGAGATTAATCAGGTACTGCCTTAAATTAAATTGATGCTCATGCGTTAAAGTAATAAAAGCTTGCGATTATTGAGATGCAAGCCTTTATTTTTATTAATTTACGTTACAATCTTTATAAATATATTTGCCGACAATTTAAAAGTTAAAGTGGCTATAAATTAAGTCGTTAGATAATAATAAACCTAAGTAAAAGAACGACATTCATGGTGATAAATAACAATTTTAAGTTAATTTACACGTCAGTCAAGCACTGTCAAAAACGCCTACATGGCGTGTTCAAAAGCATTTTTCTGCTGGGATGTTTGTTGCTAAGTGCACAGTCAGTTTTGGTGGTGGCAGGGCAGGGCGATCCTGATTCCGGACAAATTTTGCAGCAAATTGAGCGTGATATTGAAATTAAGCCAAGACAGCCGCTGCCTACATTAAAAGAAGAACCTCTTCCTGCACCTAGTGACCAAGGGGAAATGGTGGTCATTAAGACCTTCAAATTTGAAGGCAACCATGTACTAAGCGAGGAGAGCTTGCAAACAGCTTTGGCCACGTTAACTAATCGCAGTATTTCAGTGGGTGAGCTAAAAACATGCACGGGCCTTATTACCGCCTATTACCGGCAGCAGGGTTATTTGGCTATTGCCTCATTGCCAGATCAAGATATTACTGAAGGCGTGGTATTAATTAAGATAGACGAATCTATTTTTGGCGGCGTTAAGTTTGATGGCGAATATCGAAAAGATTTTAAGCGTATTAAGCCAGAAATTATTGAAGGTATGATTGAATCATCTGCACCTAAAGGTCAGGTGCTGAATCAAGATCAATTGGATCATGCTTTAAGATTGGTCAATAAGCTTTCTGGCATTCAGGTTCAAACGACTTTGCAAGAAGGCTCCTCAGCGGGCACAACAGATGTTTTAGTGAATGTGAAAGATCGTGATTTTTTTACAGCTACTTTAGCTGCAGATAATACCGGTAGCCGTCAAACGGGGCGAAATAAAGCGACTATTTACGGTGCAATTGCCAGCCCATTTGGTTTGGGCGATCAATTGAATGTGACAGGGTTGCACAGCCAAGGTACAGATTATTTACGCTTAGCTTACCAGCGGCCATTGGGTTATCGTGGCTTACAAATTGCGGCGAATAGCAGTTTTATGAAGTATGACATTGTTAATCCGCAGATTCAGAGTTCTGCGCAAGCAAGTGGTAGCTCAGATACAGTGGGCTTGCAACTGCAATACCCCATCATCAGCAGTCAAACAAAAAATTTAAATCTCACAACAGACGTCGAGCATAAGTCTTTTGAAAATATTCAGGGTACACGTGTCGAGAATTATAGTTTGAATGTTTACTCAGCTGGCTTGAGTGGCGACTACTATGATAACTGGTTGTCTGGTGGACAAACTTCTGCAGGCCTCAGCATACGGGCGGGTAATGTAGGTGCTTCTGGTGCGACGGTTACTGATGATGCCCAAGGTAACTATGCGCTACTCCATTGGAATATAAGTCGTAATCAATTTTTGACTAATCGTTTGTCATTCATGATTAATGGCACAGGGCAGTTTTCTAATCGAAATCTTGATTCATCCGAGAAATTTTATTTGGGTGGGTTGAATGGTGTTCGGGCTTACCCCACTAGTGAGGGTCATGGGAGTGATGGCTACTTGTGGGTTGCTGAATTACGTCAATATCTACCTTACAACTTCAGTGTTTCAACATTTGTAGATTACGGGCATGTTAAACAATATCAATCCAATAGCGGTAATGCGGGCCAAATACTCACTGTTAATAACGCGCCAAATGGCTATAACTTAAGTGGTTATGGCGCAACTGCCGCTTGGCAGGGGCCTTATAATTCAAATGTGAAAATGACTTATGCGCATCGATTTGGCCATAACCCGGCACCCGCTTCTGATGGCATTCATGATCAGGATGGGACTTTAAATTACGACGTATTTTGGTTAAGTGGCAGCATTACGTATTAGTAGATTAATGATACTAAAGTATCAGATTTAATCCAAAATTTATACAAGTTTATGAAGGAATACTGGGAAATTTAATCTAATTAAGTGGTTACTAAAATCAAGTTAATTTTATTTTAGAAACTTAACGGAAAGTAAAAAGGCTTGCGGCAATAATGCTGCAGGCCTTTTTTAATGGGCGTTTGCGACGATAAAAGCAGTAAAAATTCTATATACAACGAGTTGACTGATCTAAATATTAAATAGTACTTAATTAATATTTATATATTTAAATGATTGTTTATTGATATAAGTCAAAAACTAATACTTATATTTAGGTATAATGTTGTAATTGTGTATTATTATTAATTAAGTATCATATTTATTTAAATAATAATACATTTTTAAAGAATATTTACTTAAAAATGATTAAGCCAACTTACGTACAGCAACCTTTGCGCCTGATGTTTAACATCAGCGTATTGCTATGCGTATTTGCTATA
>CAILFU010000077.1 GCA_903833595.1 uncultured Pseudomonadota bacterium | reverse complement strand
TATCATATTTTTACCCTTTTTTTATTGTGGGCAATAATACATAGTAATCAAATTGGCCGCCATAGTGATTTTCATGATAATTTAGTGTTTAATGCTAACGTTAAGAAATACCCTAACTAACTCACCACAATGATTGAGAATTGCATGAAAATTATCGTTGATTTAAAAATTCTAGATGATCGCCTACACCAACAAATGCCCACTTATGCCACCACAGGCTCAGCTGGGCTAGATTTACGTGCGTGCATTGATGCGCCTATCACCTTGCAACCAGGTGAGACCACGCTAATTCCTACCGGCATGGCAATACACTTAGATAACATTTATTATGCTGCACTTATTTTGCCACGCTCAGGTTTGGGCCATAAGCACGGCATTGTGTTGGGCAACTTAGTTGGTCTGATTGATTCTGATTACCAAGGCCAGCTTATGGTGTCGTGCTGGAATCGTGGCAACACCGCATTTGAACTTAACCCGATGGAACGTATTGCCCAGCTTGTGATTGTGCCTGTGGTGCAAGCTGAATTTCATTTAGTGGATGATTTTGATAGTAGCGAGCGTGGCGAAGGTGGCTTTGGCAGCACCGGGAAACACTAATTTAGGACTATTTAGCAATTAAATGGGCTGACTTAGCCTTAGAGGCAAAAATTAGCTGATAAAGTCTAAATATTATTGATAATTACCTTGAGATAATATTAGTTTTCATACTATAATTGCGGTCTTTCGAAAAAAGCAGAAGTTTGGAGATTAACCATGGCACGTGTATGTATGGTAACTGGCAAAAAGCCAATGGTGGGTAACAATGTTTCTCACGCTAACAACAGAACAAAACGCCGTTTTTTACCTAATTTGCAAAACCGCAAATTTTGGGTTGAGAGCGAAAATCGCTGGGTAAGCATGCGCATTACAAATAATGCCTTACGTACTATCGACAAAAATGGTATTGATGCCGTTCTTGCTGATATGCGTGCTGCTGGCCAAAAAATCTAAGGTAGAAAATTATGCGCGAAAAAATCAAATTAGAATCAAGTGCTGGTACAGGTCATTTTTATACCACTACTAAAAACAAACGTACGATGCCAGGCAAAATGGAAATCAAGAAATTTGATCCAGTAGTTCGCCAACACGTCATGTACAAAGAAACAAAACTTAAATAGATTCAGTCTGTTTAGGCAATAAAAAAGCTCGCAAATTGCGAGCTTTTTTATTGCCTAAAATTTATTTCACGCTACAGGTAGGTTGCCTATAACGCGTACTTCGCGTTGTGGATACGGGATAACAATATTATTGTCTTTAAACGCACGCCATATAGCTAAAAATACTTCTGACTGCGTAGCCGCCGAACCCTCTTCAGGGTCAGGTATCCAAATTGATAAGATTAAGTCTATGCCATTATCCCCAAAGCCTTTCACATGCACTGTGGGCGCCGGTGTTGATAATATACGAGGGTGACTAGTTGCCGCATCGGTAATCAACTGCATAGCTAATTCTAATGGACTATCGTAGCTGACCAATACCGGCAATTGCACTCTTGCTTTATGGTCGGTGAAGGAATGATTAATCACTGTATTAATGATTAACATTTCATTCGGAATAATCACCTCGGTGCCATCTAGCTTACGTAGTACCAGGTAACGCGTACGTAAATCACTCACCACACCATAATGAGTTTCAATAGTGATCACATCGCCAATCTGCATGGACCGATCAAGCAGAATAATAAAGCCGCTTACATAGTTACTTGCAATACGCTGTAAGCCAAACCCTAAACCAACACCCAGTGCACCACCAAAAACTGATAATAGCGTGATGTCTAAACCAACGGCGGAGAGCGCAATCAACACAGCAATAACCAATAAAAAGCCTCGCAGTAATTTGCTCATCACCACACGCATATTCATATTGATTTGCGTATTACGCATTAATTTATTTTCAAGCAAGCGACTCAGCCAAAGTGCAATAAAAAGCGTGGTAATAATGGTGAGTAAGGCTTGCAAAACCAGCAACAGGTTAAGCTGATTTTTACCTACGTTAAATTGGACACCCTCTAACACTTGCAATAGCTGTGGCAATAAGCCACTTAAATGCAAAGCCAATACCGTCCAAATTAAACCAGAGATGCTATTTTCTAGCGTTTTAAGCAAACCGCCTGGCGCTAATATATAGCGCACCGCATACACCGCTAAACGTATGACAGCCATGGCTAATAACAAGTTACTTGCAAGCTTAAGCAAGCTGGTATGTTGCCAATTGGCCAACACAAGCATCGCTATTTGAATAAAAACAAGTGTGGTCAGTGGGAATAACACGCGATTAACGCCACCAATGCCTAACTTCCAGCTTTCTGGTGCGCTACGCATCATCTTGGCCCGCACCACCCCATTAATCAACCAAGCTAAGCCACAAGCTACGGCAATGACAGAGAACTGCCACAAGGCTGCCGACGTGGATAAGTCTGAGAATAACTCAGCCCAAATTAATGATATATCTTGATTCATTTTAATAATCGCTGACCATGTATTGATGGTTGAGTGTTAATGATGAAAATTTGTGAGCCCGCAGATACTTAAAAAAGCTTCTCGCTGTTTCAGCTTTATCTAACTTATTGATTATCCTTGCGATGGTTTTTGATTCTGCGATCTTCCATGTTGCGCAAACTCACATAGGTCAATATGCCGATCGCAATCATGCCGGCAATGAAGATACTATAAGCAATCTGCCATGAGACGCCATGTGTCATCATTGAAAACTCTGACATGCCACCAATCCCTGCCAACACATTAATCGGCATGAAAACTACACTGATTACCGTCAAACGTTTGAGGTCCTTGTTTTGATTAACATTCAAGAAACCTACGGTAGCATCCATCTGGAAGTTAATCTTGTTAAACAAGAACGTGGTGTGCCCATCTAACGATTCGATATCACGCAGAATTTCACGTACATCTTCATGCTGCGCTATAGATAGAAATTTTCGGCGCATTAAAAACGATAAAGCGTTTCTAGTATCTAACACATTACGACGTATACGACCGTTAAGGTCTTCTTCTACAGAAATGGCCGTCAGAATCTTAGCTGCCTGCTCATTGGTCATATGAGACTTAAATACTTGTCTACCAACTTCCTCAAGCCTAACGTACTCATCCTCTAGGGCATTAGCTGAGTACTCTACATCAGCTGCATAAAGATCCAGCAATACATCCTTAGCCTCTGACACATATCCAGCCTGAGCTCTTGCACGTAGTCGCTGTAAACGGAATACTGGCAGCTCTTCACTTCTGACTGAAAATAAAGTGTCTTTATTTAATACAAATGCGACTGCCACGTTTCTAGATTCATCTTCACGTTCAAGTAAGAAGGCTGAATGCAAATGCACCTCACCATTTTCTTCTTCATAAAAACGTGCACTGGTCTCTAGGTCGGTTAATTCTTTTGGATTGGGTAAATTTACCCCAAAAATCTCTCTAGCCCATGCCAACTGTTCGTCTTCTGGCGTGACTAAATCAACCCATATGGGTTTAGCTTGCGCTAAATCTTCACGGTTATAAATAGGGATTTGACGTAAACGCCCTTCATGAAGATCAAAGACACGAATCACCATGCTTTGACTGACAGGCTTAGGTTCAGACACTAACTCCACTCTGACAGAATCAGCTACAACCAATAAAATCTCTTCTTTACGCTCTTCACTCACTAACGGCCATATCAACAAACAATCTTCAGTCGAGAGTGTTTCTAGTATATTCGCGATGGCTGAAGTATCAAGCTTATCCAGTAGTCGACGCAGTTCAGAAAGATTATTCTGATGCACCATACCTTCAACCAAGTCATGGCGTTGCATATCTTGGCGGCGCACTAAATCCTCCACCAACTTATGCCGCTCAATCATGTCGGTCACTTTATTGCGATAGTCTTGAATGCTTTCGAGGTCACTCATCTAGATAGCCTTTATTCTGTAAATCACTGTCAAATTATTATTTATTTTAACACGCGATTTAATAATTAACTGTATTAGTATATGAACAAACCAAAGCCTACAATC
>CAILFU010000076.1 GCA_903833595.1 uncultured Pseudomonadota bacterium | reverse complement strand
CGGCTTTCCCAGCAGCTTTTGGTAGTAAGGCAGTCTTAGTGGGTAATCCAGTACGTGAAAATATTACACAAATTGTAGCGCCAGAAGCTCGGCTACAAAAGCACGACGGTGCATTGCGTTTGCTAATAGTGGGCGGCAGTTTGGGGGCGCAAGCTTTGAATGAGGTGTTACCAAAAGCGCTGGCTCAAATACCCGAGAATAAACGTCCGGAAGTTGTGCATCAAGCAGGTGAAAAACATATTGCTACGCTACTTGCATATTATGAAGCCGCCAAAGTAAAAGCCGATGCCAGAGCGTTTATTGAGGATATGGCTGAGATGTACGCATGGGCAGATATTGTTATTTGTCGTGCTGGCGCCTTAACGATTGCTGAGCTATCTGCCGCAGGTATTGCCAGTGTGCTAGTGCCATTTCCGCATGCTGTAGATGACCATCAGACTTCAAATGCACATTACTTATCTGATGCAGGTGCGGCAGTACTAATCCCTCAAACAGAATTTACAGTCGAGAAAGTAGTGAAGTTATTACAAGATTTAACGCGTGAGAAATGCTTAGACATGGCAATTAAAGCACGTCTATTAGGTAAGCCTGAAGCTACAGCCACGGTTGCAAATATTTGTATGGAGCTTGCAGCATGAAACATAAAGTCAAAAATATACATTTTGTAGGCATTGCTGGCTCGGGCATGAGCGGCATTGCTGAGGTGTTGATTAATTTAGACTTTACCGTCAGCGGCTCTGACTTAGCAGTGAATGCCACCACCAAACGATTAACGGATTTTGGTGCAACCGTTTATCAAGGGCATGCAGCTGAAAATTTAGGGAATGCAGATGTGGTTGTCGTTTCAAGTGCAGTTAATGAAGCTAATCCAGAAGTGAAAGCCGCTAGACTCAAGAATATTCCAGTCATACCGCGCGCGCTGATGCTGGCAGAGTTAATGCGCTTTAGACAAGGGATTGCAGTTGCTGGCACCCATGGAAAAACGACTACGACTAGCTTAATCGCCAGTATTTTGGCTGAAGCTGGCATGGATCCTACTTTTGTGATTGGCGGTAAATTAGAAGCGGCTAATGCTAATGCCAAACTTGGCACAGGTGAGTACATCGTGGCAGAAGCCGATGAGTCTGATGCGTCATTCTTGCATCTCACGCCAGTGATGGCGGTAGTGACTAATATCGACCAAGATCACATGGATACGTATGAGCATAGCTTTGACAAACTCAAAAGTGCATTCGTAGAATTTTTGCAGCAACTACCATTTTGGGGGATGGCGGTAGTTTGTATCGATGATGCCAATATTCGTGAGATTTTGCCCCGCGTCACTAAGCCAGTCATGACTTATGGTTTCAGCGAAGGCGCAAAAGTTCGTGCAATTAATGTGCAGGCAGATAGTGGAAAAATGCACTTTACCGTACAACGCATCAATGGGGTGACGACAGAGTTTAACGTTACTTTGAATCTGCCAGGTAATCATTATGTGTTAAATGCACTTGCCGCGATTGCGATTGCCAGTGAGTTAAACGTACCAGACCAATCAATTATCAAGGCATTGAAAGAATTCAAAGGCGTGGGTCGACGTTTCGAGCGTTATGGCGAAGTGAATTTGAGTCATTGGAAACAAGGTGAAACATTTACCCTTATTGATGATTATGGACATCACCCCGTTGAAATGCGGGCAGTGATTGCCGCCGCACGGGCTGCTTTCCCGGATCGCCGCTTAGTGATGGCATTTCAGCCGCACCGTTATACGCGCACCCGTGACTGTTTTGAAGATTTTGTACGAGTTTTATCTAGTGCCGATGCCGTTTTACTCACGGAAGTATATTCAGCGGGAGAGGCGCCTATCGTTGCGGCAGATACCCGTACGCTTATTCGGTCGATTCGCCTTAAAGGTAAGCTAGAGCCACTATTTGTAGAAACGACGGACGCCTTGCCTGAAGCGATTTTACACATGGTGCATGCTAACGATGTGGTGATTGTGATGGGGGCGGGGTCTATTGGACAAGTCGCTGCAAAAACCAAAGCTTTAGCAGAAGGAGCGCAAATAAAGTGATGTCTGTCGCTTCATCACAAGTAGTTACCGGACGGCTGCTAATCAATGAGCCAATGTCGCGCTATACAAGTTGGCGTGTAGGCGGCAATGCTGATCAGCTTTATATTCCGGCTGGGCTAGATGACTTACGCTTATTTTTGCAAAGCGTGGATGCCAATCAGCCGATTTACTTTATTGGCCTAGGTTCTAATTTATTGGTACGCGATGGCGGTATACGCGGCACGGTAGTGTTGATGCATAACGTGCTGACAGAAATGAAGATAGATGGTGACCTTGTATATGCAGAGGCTGGGGTGACCTGTGGAAAATTGGCTAAATTTTGTGCCAGAGAAGCCAAGCAAGGCGCTGAGTTTTTTGCGGGCATTCCAGGCACATTAGGGGGCGCATTGGCGATGAATGCCGGGTGTTATGGATCTGAAACTTGGAATGTGGTGAATAGTGTCATGACAATTAACGCACGAGGTGAGTTAAATCAACGCGATGCAGCAGCATTTATTGCGACGTATCGTCATGTAACGATGCCCGTGCAAGGTGAATGGTTTGTTGCGGCCCGGCTAAATTTAACAGCGGGCGATGCGCACGAATCAACACAAAAAATTAAAGATTTATTAGCCAAACGCTTGGCTTCTCAACCGCTAAATTTACCGAGTGCTGGCTCTACATTTAGAAATCCGGCAGGAGATTATGCGGCAAGACTAATAGAAGCAAGCGGATTAAAAGGTTACATCATCGGTGGCGCACAAGTTTCAGAGAAGCATGCCAATTTTATTGTGAATATCGGTGGTGCCAATGCGCTCGATATTGAATTATTAATTAAGCACATGCATGAAACAGTATTGGCAAAAAATGGTGTCGCTTTGCAGCAAGAAGTGAAAGTGATTGGCGAGTATGCATAAAAACAGATGGATCAAAAGTGAAGCAGGAGCTAGATATGAGTAAATTTGGCAAAGTAGCCGTATTGTTAGGTGGCAACTCAGATGAGCGTGAAATATCTATTAAAAGTGGTACTGCCGTATTAACTGCACTACAAGCTCAGGGTATAGATGCCCATGGATTTAATCCGCGTGATAAGCCATTGCATGACTTGGAAGTCTTCGACCGTGTATTTATCAATCTGCATGGACGCTTTGGTGAAGATGGTTGTATACAAGGTGCGCTTGAAATGCTGCATATTCCTTACACCGGTAGTGGCGTCATGGCATCTGCTATCGGCATGGATAAATGGCGTACAAAATTATTGTGGCGCGCAATGGGTGTCATTACGCCAGATTTTGCGCTAGTAACCGCTAACAGTGATTTTGCTGCTATAGAACAACAATTAGGGTTGCCTTTATTTGTGAAGCCTGCCAATGAGGGTTCAAGCATTGGGATTACCAAAGTAAAAGTAGCGGGTGGATTGCAAGCTGCTTACAAGATTGCAGCCGAATCTGACCCGCTAGTGATTGCAGAAAAGTTTGTCGGTGCTGGCGAATACACTGTAGGAATTATTGGCGATGCTGGGCAGGGTTTAGAAGCATTGCCCATTATTCGTATTATTCCGAAAAATGAGTTTTACGATTATGAGGCGAAATATTTACGTAACGACACCGAGTATTTGTGTCCGAGCGGCTTAAGCGTAGAACAAGAAACGATAATCAAGCAAGAAGCGTTACTCGCATTTAGGGCTATTGGTTGTAAGGGTTGGGGGCGTGTAGATTTTTTAATGGATGATGCTGGCCATCATTACTTCTTGGAAATTAACACCAGTCCAGGCATGACAGATCATAGCTTAGTGCCAATGGCAGCAAAAGCAGCAGGGATTAGTTTTGAGCAATTAGTAGTGCGTATATTGGAGTTGGCTGATGTGGGATAAGCCTACATTGTTAAATTGGGTAGCCAACTTGCTGTTTGCAGTAAGTATGGTGGCTATATTGTATGCGGCAATATTTGCCGTAGTGCATCTACCAATTTTCCCACTACGAGAGGTGGTGGTAGAAGGCCAGCTAAGTCATGTGAGTCGTGAGCAAGTGAAATTGATTGTAGCTAAGCATTTAAAAGGGAATTTTTTCACGCTAGATCTCATTAAAACGCGCAATGCTTTTGAAAAACTACCTTGGGCACGTAGCGTGAGTCTACGTCGACGTTGGCCTGATAAGTTAGAGGTTGTTATTGAAGAGCATCAAGAGCTAGCCAGATGGGGCAGTATTGCCTTAGTCAATACTCATGGTGAGCTTTTTCATGCCGCATCGAATAGTGATTTGCCGGTATTTTTTGGGCCTGGTGATGGTGTGATAGAGGTTGCATCTCAATACCTTGAGGTCAGTAAAGCCTTAAAACTTGCGGATCTAAAAATTGCTAGTTTAGCACTCACGCCAAGACGTGCTTGGCAAGTGACCACCACAAACGGCATGGTAGTAGAACTTGGGCGCGTAGAAATGCAAGCGAGATTAGAAAAGTTTGTCGGTGTATATAGCCGCACAATTGCTGGATTAAATCTAAAAGTCACTTATGCAGATTTGCGCTATCCAAACGGATTTGCCGTGCGTAGACCCATCACAGTAAAACCTGTGGCAGTTAAGTCTGCGGAGATTAAGCCAGCTAGCGACGTTAAATTAAATGGCACGCATTTATTAGGCACTACAAAATCGAGCAAGCCCAAGCTTAGTCCTGCTAGGTCGGGCAATATTATTACGAGCAAGTTATCAACAGTACAGACATAAGCCGTGCATAAACACGGAGGGAGCAAGTCATGAGTAGAGTAAGAGAAGATAAGAATTTGATAGTAGGCCTAGATATCGGCACGTCAAAAATTGTTGCCATCGTTGCTGAATTGCAACCAGAAGGTACCGTGAAAGTGATTGGGCTAGGGCAGCATATCTCTCGGGGGTTGAAAAAAGGCGTAGTGATTAATATTGAATCGACTATGCAATCAATACAACGTGCGCTTGAAGAAGCCGAGCTGATGGCCGATTGCAAAATCAACAATGTTTATACCGGCATTGCGGGCAGTCATATTAAAAGCTTGAATTCACACGGCATGGTGAAAATTAAAGATGCGGAAGTGTCACAAATGGATGTTGACCGTGTGATTGAAACTGCCAGGGCCATTGCACTACCTGCTGATCAGCAAATTTTACATATCTTGACGCAAGAATTCATCATTGATGGCCAAGAGGATGTGCGTGAGCCACTAGGCATGAGTGGTATGAAGTTAGAGGTAAAAGTGCACATTGTGACGGGTGCCGTGGCTGCCGCACAGAATATCGTTAAGTGCATTAAGCGTTGTGGCATTGAAGTGAGTGATTTGATCTTACAACCGCTTGCCTCTAGTCTCGCAGTGCTCACTGAAGATGAAAAAGAGCTGGGTGTGTGTTTGGTAGATATTGGTGGAGGTACCACGGATATTGCAGTATTTAAGCAAGGTGCTATCCGTCATACGGCAGTCGTGGCGATTGCCGGAGACCAAATGACGAATGATATTGCAGTGGCGTTCCGCACGCCTACGCAATCAGCAGAAGATATTAAAGTGAAATATGGCTGCGCACTACGTCAGCTCGCAGATTCACGAGAGATTGTTGAGGTGCCAGGTGTTGATGGCCGTGAGCCGCGCCAACTCTCAGTACAAACGCTAGCTGAAGTATTGGAGCCGCGTGTGGTTGAGCTGTATGAGATGGTGCTCAATGAATTGCGTCGTAGCGGTATGGAAGAAATGATTGCATCAGGCATCGTCATTACCGGCGGTTCAGCCATGATGCGTGGCATGGTAGAACTTGGCGAAGAAATATTTCATATGCCGGTACGTATGGGTTTGCCGCGTTATGTGGGCGGCTTGTCAGAAGTGGTAGGTAATCCACGCTATGCAACAGGGGTGGGTCTGGTGTTGATGGGTAAGCAGCAATTAGAAAGACATTTAACCGGGCAAATGGAATCGAGTTCATTTGGACGGATTATGGACAAAATGAAAAGTTGGTTTCAAGGTAATTTTTAGTTAGTAAGTGGTTAGTGAGTGGTTTTAGGCAGGTAGTTTGTAGACGTATCGTTAGTTACGAGCAGAAACTAACAATTACAGGCTAGCGGCTATTCACTATTTTTTATAAAAAAGAGGAGACACACAATGTTTGAAATTATGGAAAGAAGTTCGCAAGAGGCAGTTATCAAGGTGATTGGTGTGGGGGGCTGTGGTGGCAACGCAGTTGCTCACATGATAGAAAAAAGCGTAGGTGGGGTGGAATTCATTTGCGCCAATACCGATATACAAGCTTTGAAAAAAAGCCAAGCAAAAACGATATTGCAAATGGGCGTTGCCATGACTAAGGGTTTAGGTGCTGGAGCTAAGCCAGAAATTGGCCGTGATGCAGCACTAGAAGACCGCGATGCGATTGCCGAATTAATTGATGGCGCTGATATGCTGTTCATCACCGCAGGTATGGGGGGTGGCACGGGGACTGGCGCTGCGCCAGTGATTGCACAAGTGGCAAAAGAAATGGGTATTTTAACGGTAGCCGTGGTCACAAAGCCTTTCGCTTTTGAGGGTAAACGCACTCAAGTGGCGGCTGATGGTTTGGAAGAACTGTCAAAGTACGTGGATTCATTGATTGTGATCCCAAACGAAAAGCTCATGGAAGTTTTAGGTGAAGATGTGCCATTTTTGGAAGCTTTTAGTGCCGCCAATGATGTGTTGCATAATGCCGTTTCTGGCATTGCCGAAATCATTAATTGCCCAGGGTTAGTCAACGTAGACTTTGCCGATGTACGTACTGTGATGAGCGAAATGGGTATGGCGATGATGGGTTCTGCAATTGCTACTGGTCCAGATCGTGCGCGTATTGCAGCAGAACAAGCGGTAGAAAGTCCATTGCTTGAAGGCGTTAATCTACAAAATGCACGTGGTGTTTTAGTAAATATCACCACATCAGCGTCTTTCAAAATGAAAGAATATTATGATGTGATGAACACTATTAAAGCCTTTACTGCAGATGATGCCACAGTCATTGTTGGTAATGTATTTGATGAGGCAATGGGTGACGGTCTGCGTGTTACGATGGTAGCGACTGGTTTAACTGGTATCGCACGTCGTCCACAAAAACCAGTATTAGTACCGCAACAAATTGTGCGTGATGGTACAACTAATCAACCAGTTTATGTGGGTGGTGCTGGATTTGAGTCTGCAGTTGTTGATGATGCACCTCAAGTCTTTGGTTCAAATAGCCGCCGTGCGCAAGTAGAAGCGATGAAAATGTCAGGTGTAGATGAATATGATATTCCTGCATTTTTACGTAAACAAGCAGACTAATGGATAAGCATCGCTACTGAACAAAACGATAAGGCTCAAGGTAATCAGCAGATTAAATATGCTACTATTTGCTTGATTCATAAGGTAAATATTACCTTTAAGATAAGCTGCAAGTTTTGTGATTAGAGATAATGAAACATAGATGTTAAAGCAACGGACATTAAAAAAAGCGATTAGCGCCACTGGCGTTGGTTTGCACAATGGCGAAAAGGTTACTCTTACCCTGCGCCCTGCTGCAGTCAACACTGGTATTATTTTCAAGCGGGTTGATCTGCCTCAACCCAATGAAATTTTAGCTAGCCCTAGCGCAGTGCAAGATACACGTATGTGTTCTGCGCTAGAGGCTCATGGCGCACGTGTTGCAACCGTTGAACATATCATGTCTGCGCTTGCCGGCTTAGGCATAGATAATATCTATATCGAAGTTAACGCTTCTGAAATACCGATTTTAGATGGAAGTTCAGGCCCATTTATATTTTTGCTGCAAGAAGCCGGTATAGCCGAGCAAGCTGCAGCTAAAAAATTTATACGTATCAAAAAAGTGGTTGAAGTGATTGATGGAGATAAATGGGTGCGTTTTGATCCATACCATGGCTTTAAGGTTGATTTCACTATACAGTTTAATCACCCAGTATTTGAAGATTCTGGGAGTCATGTAAAAATTGACTTTGCTGCAGACTCTTACATTAAAGAAATTAGTCGTGCGCGCACTTTTGGATTTATGCATGAGGTTGAGTATTTACGCTCAAATGGCTTGGCCCGTGGTGGTAGTTTAGACAATGCCATTGTGTTAGATGAGTATCGCGTACTCAATGTTGATGGTTTGCGCTATGACGATGAATTTGTTAAACATAAAATACTAGATGCCATTGGTGATTTGTATATGTTAGGCCATCCAATTTTAGGCGCTTTTTCTGCTTATAAATCTGGTCATGCGCTTAATAATCAGCTTATTAGGGCGCTAATGCAGGATGTCACTGCTTGGGAATACGTGACTTTTGAGAACCAAGAAGATGCGCCAGTTAGCTATTTGACGCAAGAAAAACTACGATTACTAGAATCGATTTATTAATTTACTTAAGCTAGCTTTTGAAAGCTAGCCATCAAAAAAGGGCGTGCTATGATTTTTATTCGCCTTATATTAGCGCTAGTCGCTATCACATTGTCTGGTCAGGTATTTGCCTTATCAGATGAAGCTTTGTTTCAACATGCGCGCGAGTCTTACGCTGCAAAAAATGAAACTGCGCTGACTGAAGATGTGAGTCAGCTTAAAACTCAGCAATATTTATTAGCACCCTATGCAGATTATTGGTTGATGTTGCTTAAGATAGATAAAGCTAGAGATGAAGAAGTGCAGAATTTCTTAGCGCAATATGTTGATATGCCATTTGCTGACCGTCTACGTGGCGAATGGTTAAAAAAATTAGCTAAGCAACAAAATTGGGGTTCATTTTTTGATGAACTGGCTTTCTATCAGCAAGATGACCTCACAGTGCAGTGCTATGCCTTCTTGGGACATAAACAGCTAGGAGACGTCGAAGTTACGCCACAAATTAAAGCGTTGTGGATGACCAGCACTGATTTGCCCAGTAACTGCAATCAACTTTTTGACGCACTGCAAAACACAGGCGAGTTAAGCCATGACGATATTTGGGCGAGATTCAGACTAGCGTTACAAGATGATAAGCTGGGTCTGGCTAAAAGCGTAATTTCTCGCTTACCTAATATTGAACCAGCAGCACTTAAGTTGCTTGATCGTGCCAATCAATTACCACAAGTCATGCTGGATAAAAAAACCGTCTCATTTAAAACGCGCTTTGGGGCAGAGGTCAATTTATACGCAATTGATCGCTTAGCGCGGACTAAATTAGATGAAGCAATCAGTACTTACGAACAAGTGCAGACCCTGTTTAATGCCGAAAATCGGGCTTATGGCTGGGGTCGTATTGCTTACCATGCAGCGCGTAGTCACCATCCACGGGCGCTTAGTTATTATGCGCTAGCCGATGGGGT
>CAILFU010000075.1 GCA_903833595.1 uncultured Pseudomonadota bacterium | reverse complement strand
CCTTTCACACCTTCTAGCGCTTGACGCATACAACGCATAGCGCCCTCACCACTAGGGGCGACCATATCATAACCATCAGAAGTTGCGCCATAACCTACAACCTCTGCATAGATTTTCGCCCCGCGCGCCTTAGCGTGTTCATAATCTTCTAGCACTAGTATGCCGCCGCCACCTGAAATTACAAAACCGTCACGGTTTACATCATAAGTACGTGAAGCTTTGTCAGGCGTTTCATTGTATTTACTACTTAACGCGCCCATAGCATCGAATAAGAAAGACATCGTCCAGTGCTCTTCTTCGCCACCACCAGCAAAAACGATATCTTGCTTTCCAAGCTGAATTTGCTCGACACCTGCGCCAATACAATGCGCACTAGTAGAGCAAGCTGAGCTAATGCCATAATTCACACCCTTGATTTTTGCCCCAGTGGCTAAGCAAGCAGCAATCCCACTAGACATAGTTTTAGTCACCATGTAAGGACCTACGCGACGTATACCTTTGTCGCGAAGCGTATTAGTTGCCTCCAGCATGCTTTCAGTAGATGTGCCCCCAGCGCCTACGATCAGACCTGTACGTACATTAGAAACTAAATCTTCTGGCAAGGCAGCATCGGCAATCGCCTCTTGCATTGCAATCCATGCATAAGCGTGACCTTTAGCCATAAAGCGTAGAAGCTTACGGTCAATCAGCTCATCTGCGTTGAGATTCTTAATTGAACCTGCTACGTTAGAGCGCAAGCCATTATCCGCATACTCTTGCTGAAAGGTAATGCCGGATTTGCCATTTTTAAGACTGTCCAACACTTCAACTTTATTGTTTCCTAAGCTAGAAACAATCCCCATTCCTGTAACCACGACACGACGCATTTCGTGCTCCCTTAAAATCTTTTTTATTATTGGACTGATTAAATTAAAAATTATCGGTTCTAGTAAATAAGCCTACGCGCAAATCATTTGCAACATAAATGTCACGGCCATCCAAACTCATTGTGGCATCCGCCACACCCATTACCAACTTACGCATAATCACACGTTTCAAATCAATCGTATAAGTCGCCATTTTTGCGGTCGGTAATACTTGACCGGTAAATTTAACTTCACCTGCACCAAGCGCACGTCCTCGACCAGGACCACCGGACCAGCCTAAATAAAAACCAACAAGTTGCCACATAGCATCCAAACCTAAGCAACCTGGCATGACAGGATCTCCGGTAAAGTGACAATCAAAAAACCATAGATCAGGCTTAATATCCAACTCTGCAATTATTTGACCATTCCCATACTTTCCACCATCTTCAGTAATAGAAACGATACGGTCAAACATTAACATCGGTGGTAAGGGCAGTTGGGCATTACCTTCACCAAACATCTCACCGCGGCCGCATTTAAGTAACTCTTCTTTGGTAAAGCTATTTTGTTTTGTCATTGAATTTTTTAAGTGAAACATTATTTAAGTTATAAAAACTCTTAGGCTTTAAACCTACAGAACATAAGCTCAATTATCCACTATTTTTGCCCAATGTGGGTTATTCAGAAGTATATAGAAAGCTTAATTTTAGAAATTATTAAGTTGATTAAAGTAGATTACATTATATTTATTAGCATGATTAGTGATTACTTTCACACCACATACGTTCTACTACAATCGCTATTTACTCAAAAAATATAATCTAGCCATACAATGCTATATACAGCCCTGTATACATTTCTAAATTTTTCGTTTATATTACAGATAAATTTAATTAATTTATGCAAACTGAACCACACACAAACTGTGACAAAAGCATTAAACTCACCACATACTGTTACAAAATTTTAACAAATCACTTACAGGGATACCTTAAATGAGCGACACACAACTAGCGGATTGGCGTAATCACGCGCTTACCTTGGAATCAGAAGTCAACAAAGTCGTTGTGGGCCAAAAAAATCCTGTGCGCTTAATTACCACTTCGATTTTTGCCCGAGGCCACGTGCTACTAGAGGGCGATGTGGGTGTTGGTAAAACCACCCTACTACGCGCATTTACTCGCGGCATTGGTGGCGGTTATCAACGGATTGAAGGCACAATTGATTTAATGCCAAACGATTTGGTATATCACACTTATTTAGGTGAAGACGGCAAGCCGCATGTAAGCGCTGGGCCGCTATTGATGTCGGGGGAAAATTTATCAGTATTTTTCTTTAACGAAATTAACCGCGCACGTCCGCAAGTTCACTCCTTATTACTTCGAGTAATGGCCGAGCGCACACTTACAGCCTTTAATAAAGAACATTATTTCCCACACATGTTGGTATTTGCTGATCGTAACCAAGTGGAAAAAGAAGAGACATTTGATATTCCATCTGCAGCAAGGGATCGCTTTATGATGGAAATTCCAATTGCAGTGCCATCAGATGCTGCGATTATGGAATCATTGGTATTTGACACCCGCTATCATGACGTGGATGCATTAGTTGGCAATGTGCCTGAAGATTTATTGCAATTTGATCAATTAAACAGCTTTTCGGCCACATTACAAAATAGCATTACTGCCAGCCCTACACTGCGAAGCTATGTACTCAACTTATGGCGTGCTACAAAAACACCTACTGAATTTGGCGTAAAAGTCTCAGGCGTAGACATGAATCGTCTAGTGCTATCAGGTGCCAGCCCACGCGGCATGGGGATGGTATTACGTGCAGCTAGAGTAAACGCCTGGCTAAATAATCGCACTGCAGTATTGCCAGAAGATATTCATGAGGTATTTCACTCTACAGTTGCTCACCGATTGGTATTTAGTCCAGTCTATGAAATGCGCCGTACAGAAATTGCTCGTGAAATGCTCAGCGGCATTATCAATACAATTGCCACGCCATAAATACCCAATCCTTAGGTTTAATATACAGTCACGAATTTAATGTCTCAACAACACATCAAAGAGTTTAGTTACCATATTGCTTGGCGTTCACGCTCACGTCGCCCTGGTCGTCATAAAAGTAACCAGCGTGGCATGGGGATGGAATTCCGCGGTCACACCACATTACTTTCTTACCCTGACCCACGCCGTATTGACATACGCCAAACGATACGAGATCCACTAGAACAAATTCATGTGCGTATTTTTAACCAAAAAAGTATCACGCCAGTATTTGTAATATGTGACATGTCGGGCTCGATGCAGTATGGAAGTAATCAGAAAAAAATTGAGGTGGCAGCAGATATAGCACAATCAGTAGCACAATCTGCCACACGCAACCGAGATTTAGTTGGGTTTATTGGTTTTGATGATATTGTCCGTGAAGATTGGCTATGCACACTATCCGCTAGACCACATAGCACGGTTGAAATGGCTGAAAACCTTAGAACATACGCGGCACCAGAAGTTGGGAGTCGAGGCATAGTCGAAACCGTTAGACTATTACCGCGTGAACGCTCGCTTATTTTCATGGTGTCTGATTTCCACATGCCGATAAGCGATTTAGAAGAATCGCTAGTATTAATGCAACGCCACCATATTGTGCCCGTAGTGCTGTGGGATTCTTCTGAATATAAAGATTTACCAGAGTTTGGTATTACCAACGTTACTGATCCTGAATCCGGCGTTAAACGTACCTTATTCTTACGAAAAGCTTATCGTGAACGAATTTTACAAAGCTTTGCTGATAGACGTAAAACAATTGAAAATCTTTTTTCACGTTACGACATGCAGCCTTTTTTTGTTGAAAACAGCTTTGATGCAGACCTGCTATCTGATTACTTCCACCAATACGTTGCAGCCTAAACTAATGAGTATATTTATGCGAACAAGATTTTTATTAGTAATTTTTGCCATCGTATGTAGCATACAGCCAGCAATAGCTGACATCATACTGCCGGATGTTAATGCAAAATATGTGTCCATTAATCAGGAAAATCCAACGCGTGATGTTGGCTTTGTCGTGGGTGATGTGCTGGATAGAACGATCACCCTTACCATTAAAAAACCCTATGAATTGGTAAAAGAATCACTACCGATTGAAGGTTACGAGCATCGCTATAGAGGTCAAATTTCCGGCATAGAGCTTGTTAAAATGAGCACTGAGGAAACCACTCATAGTGATGGTGCCACCTATGTGCTGCACTTAAGATATCAAATATTTACCACAGGGAAATTGGCCAAGCCCGCCGCACTAAGGGCAGAAATTATTAAACTACGCAATACTAGCAATACAGAAGTAGTGCAATATCGCATCCCTTCTTACAGTTTCCGTATTTCACCACTTTCCGTATTCGGCTCAGTTAAACTTAAAGAAGAAATGAGTCCATTTATTAAGCCTTTACGCTTAGATGCAACCCAAGATAGATTGCAACTGGGCATTTCCATAGGCTTACTGAGTACAGCCCTACTAGGGCTGTTGTATATTTTTGGTGTGCGTGCTTGGCTGCCAAGAATGGGAGCGCCATTTGCAAAAGCCTATCGGGATATTCGCAAAATTCCTGACACTGATGAAGGTTTGCAAAAAGCTGTAGCACGCTTACATACATCGCTCAACAAAACTGCTGGTAGCATTTTATTTAGTAATAACTTAGACGACTTTTTACAGAGAAAACCTGCATATACGCCGCTAAAGCAAGAAATTGAAAAGTTTTTTATGCTATCCAGCCAAGTATTTTTTGAGCCAACTACAGCATCACATGTAGGAGAAAGTCCTAAAGTTTGGTTACAAATATTCTGTCGCCAATTACGTGATTGTGAACGCGGGCTAATTCCCAACATAAAATCAAAGGTGAGCCACTGATGGGATTTGTACATCCATTAGTATTATGGCTGTTGCCGCTAGCCTTATTGCCCATCCTACTTGAGCGATCGAATACACGTAGCTATTCTTGGGTTGCGATGTTACCTGTAGACACACTGTCTAACTTAATCGGCCTATTGCTTAAAATATTGGCTGCTATTAGTTTAATTTGCATCATTCTAGGTTTGGCCGGCCCTCACAGCCTTGAGCAAAAAATAGAACGTATAGGCGTCGGCGCGCAAATTGGCATGGTTATTGATAGAAGCGCTAGTATGGATGATCCATTTTCTGGGGGTACTGCCGAAGGCAGAGTGGGTGAAACCAAGTCGGTCGCGGCGGCTAGATTGATGACAGACTTTGTCAACAAGCGTAAAAACGACATGATAGGTGTTGTTACCTTTAGTAATTCAGCCATGTATGTATTACCGCTCACTGAAAGTCGCGAAGCTATTTTAGCTGCCATTAAAGCCACTGCCGGCAACTCTCTTTTTCAAACCAATATCGGCGGCGGCTTAACTAGCGCCGTTGGCTTGTTTGAACATGTACCAGATTCAGGCTCTCGAGCGATTATTTTAATTTCAGATGGTGCTGGCCGGGTAAGCGGTGATGTACAACAAAAATTACTTGATTGGTTACAACGCTATAATTTATCACTGTACTGGGTAGTGCTTCGCCAACCAGGTGGTGTCACTATTTTTGACCCTAAATATGAAGATCATTATGAGGGCACATTACCCTCAGAAGTTGAACTTTATTATTACTTTAAATTACTTCGCTCACCGTTTCATGCTTACGAGGCAGAAGATCCAAAATCACTCGCAGCGGCCATGGCGGATATTAATCAAAAAGAAAAAAAGCCGATTAAATATATGGAAAAAATCCCGGGGCATGACTTTACTCAGCTTTGTTACTTTATCGCCGCGTTGATGATTGCCCTACTCCTTAGCGTAAAATATTTAGAGCTTAGAACATGGAATGCAAAAATATGAGCCTCGCCCTACCCTCAGTAAGTGTTAAAAAATTAACCCTATTACTTGTGATTATTGCTATTGCCGCTAGTACTGGTATTGGCTATGAGCTAAATAGAATCCGCCAAATCAACGCCTTTAACGAAGCTGTGAGTAGCGGTAAAAATCCGCTGACAGATAAGCAAAGTTTTGAAGCAAAATATTCCACCGCGTACTGGCTAGCAAAAAATGAACGTTTTAAAGAATCGACTTTGTTGTTCTCACAACTTACACAAAAAGGCACACCTAGTCAGCGTGCAGCAGTTCAACACAATGTTGGGAATATGTTTTTCTTAAAAGCATTACAAGTCAGCGGCGGCAACGATTCCAAAATACGAGACGAGGTTGAATACTTGCTCATGCAAGCACACAGCTCATATAAGCAAGCGCTCAAACAAGATAATAGTAACTGGGGCACGCGGCGCAATATGGACCGTGTAATAACACTACTACCTGAAAATCCTACGCCTGGTGTCGGCGACTCTGATTCACCAGGATTGATTATGGGTAATATTCCAAATGGTTTGCCGTGATATTTAATAATCGTTAGTGACTAGATAACACTTAAACCTAGTGACTAACATCCAAGAATACAAATAAACCATGAAAAAATTCATTAGCTATTTAAAAAATAACCATGACACCGCCCTACTGAGCGGGGCCATACTGCTTCTGCTCGTTGCCTTGTTTCAACCCAGCATTCCAGTTAAACACAATATTTACAGCTATTTCCTCGTCGCGGACATTTCACAAAGCATGAATGCTAGTGACATGGAAATCAATGGTAAGCCGGCTACACGTATTGCTTATACGCAAAAACTATTACATGAAACAGTGTCATCACTACCCTGTGACACCAAAGTGGGCATAGGTCTATTTGCAGGCAATAGCGTTGCTGCACTTTATACCCCTATTGAAGTATGTGAAAACTTTGCAGCCATTCAAGACACCATCGACCACCTGGACTGGCGTAATGCATGGTCTGGTAATAGTCGTGTACGTGAAAGCCTTTATAGCATCGCTAGGGCAGTGCGCGGCTTTCCTGAACCAGCCCAAGTAGTATTAATTACAGATGGTGAAGAAGCGCCTAAGTTGCACGCATTTAATACGAAGAATCTCACTAACTTTCAGGGTGCCGATGGCTGGTTGTTGGTCGGAGTAGGCTCAGAAAAAGGTACCGCTATTCCCAAACTCACTGACAAAAATCAGTTGATTGGCTTTTGGTCAAATGAGAGTTTTGCGCTCCAACCTGGTATTGCCCAAATCTCAGAGTCTACCCTTGGCACAAGAGACGACAATGTCGCGGGTAGTAATGATCGGTTTATTTCAAAGTTAGATAGTGAATATCTAAAAAGCGTTGCCAAAGAAATTGGCGGTACTTATGTACATGGCAACGATGTACATAACTTACTAGATGCTATGAAAACACAAAAACCTGCGCGTCGTGATGTTGCGCCATTTAACTTAAGCTGGGTATTAGCTTCAATCGCAGCATTACTTCTACTCACTGCCTACATTGGTAAACACCCGATTGCCCAAATCAAATCCACTTTAAAGTTATATAGAAAAGACCTGCTTAAAACACGCCACAGCGCTAATGAAGCAGCTATTGCACATGACAACCATATAAGCTAAATCACTCGCTCATTAGGTTTGTTTTAAAGCTAGTCCAACGCAAATAAACGCGTAATCGCCTGTATTTTTCGGTATCTACCGCATCAGGAAATATAATAATATGCTGAGCAAATAAACGTTGTGCGAACGTCAATTGATTGTGACGGCAATTAAGCACCGTCAAATAGGGCGTTACTACCGTATTACCAAGCACCGTCACTTCTAATTGTTTACCATCTTGTCGGATTAATTGCATCTGGCTTTTTACATTCACTTTTATCATAACTATCGACCACGGCAAACTTCGTAAGCAATGACAAAACACCGTGTAGCCTGTTGATGCAAGAATCAGAAGGCCCAGCAACAACTTAAGTGGCCAAGCCATTGCAACTAGTAATACAATCAACAATGCCCCACTACTCATTAATAAAAATAATAAGTATGCGATGATTGAATATTTTAGACTTAACTGTATTGGTTGCAATTGACGCTGATCTCTAAAAGCTGCTTTCTAAATTAATTAATCTGTACCTTGGTATTTTAATTACATAGCCACTGAAATATCCATGTAATTAGCCTTCAATATATAATACATGCAATGATCGTCAACAACACTTACTCATCATGAAGAGTCACCTATGGCAAATAACGACTGGCAAGAATATCAATTCATTCAAGGCGCAGTATTTAACAATGAGACCATCGTGTCATTTGGTAATATACAAAATGAGTTAATTTGCACTCAAAATCAAAATGTAATTTGCGATCTGTCACATCTAGCCTTGCTAGAAATTAGCGGCGATGATGCAGTATATTTTCTGCAAGGGCAAGTCACTAATGATGTGCGTTTATTAAATGATATCACCGCGCACTACACTGGCTATTGCAGCCCAAAAGGCCGCTTACTTGCGTTATTTTTCGCCTTTACTTACCAGCAAAAAATTTGCTTACAATTAAACGCTAAGCTATTAGAACCGATTAGCAAGCGCCTAAAAATGTATATCATGCGCGCCAAAGTAAATATCAGCAATGTGTCTGACAACAGCGTCAAAATTGGCTTGAGTGGAGATGACGTGCCTGATTTGTTAAGCCCATTTTTTACACACATCCCTTCACAGCCTTACGAAGTGAGTTGCACTGAAAATAGCACCTTAATTCGCCTGCCAAGCAAAACGGCGAGATTTGAAATTATATGCCATACAGAGCGCGCTAAAGAAATTTGGCAGTCGCTTAAAAAACAGTGTAAACCTGTTGGCAGGTCTTGCTGGGAGTGGCTAGAAATTCAAGCGGGAATCCCCGACATTTATCTGAATACCCAAGAAGAGTTTGTGCCACAAATGGTCAACTTAGATCTACTGGATGCAATTAACTTCAAAAAAGGTTGTTACACAGGACAAGAGATAGTGGCTAGAACACACTACTTAGGTAAGGTAAAGCGTCGTACACAACTCATGCATTTCAGTACGGCCATACCGCCACAGACGTCTAATGATGTGATGAATCAAAATAATGAAGTCGTTGGAAAAGTTGTTAGAAGTGCCCCTGCTCCGATAGGTGGTTACGATGTACTGGCAGAAATTCGCTTAGACAACGTTGAGGGTGGCGATTTAATCGTCAATGGTATTAAAGGCGAAATTCAGCAACTATCTTACGGGCTAGAGAATCTCGAGTGAGTTAATCTAAATCATTTTAGTACAGACATCTACGCCTGAATCTATCTATATAACTACGGATTAGTTTTAGGGCTGGGAACAACTGACGGCGCTGACACAGCGCCAGTTGCTGTTTTAGGTATATTACTGTCTAGCACTTGGTAAAACACTTCATCTTGCTTAATCATTCCTAGCTCACTTCTGGCACGTTCTTCGATGGCAGCCCGACCACTTTTTAAATCTAACACTTCAGCATTTAAAGTTTCATTGCGCGCCTTTAATGCGCTATTTTTTTCTTGCTGCAGTGTAATTTGCCGATTTAATTCCCAAACACGCAACCAACTCCCCTTGCCTAGCCACAGTGGATACTGTAACAAAGCAACGAGGAGAATGAATATGAGTGTGAGTGCTTTCAATTAAGCGTCTTTAACTAAAGCTTCAATTACTTGAATAGCTGGTAAAAAGCACCTAAACCTGCATAGCTAGATGCATCACCTAACTCTTCTTCAATACGTAATAATTGATTGTATTTAGCAATACGTTCAGAACGACATAATGAGCCAGTTTTGATTTGCAAGGCATTCGTTGCTACAGAAATATCAGCAATCGTAGTATCTTCTGTTTCGCCAGAACGATGCGAAACAACAGCGGTATAGCCTGCACGTTTGGCCATTTCAATCGTTTGGAAAGTTTCAGTCAGTGTGCCAATTTGGTTCACTTTAATTAACACTGAGTTTGCAACTCCCCGTTGAATGCCTTCACGCAAAATTTTAGTATTGGTCACGAATAAATCATCACCCACTAATTGTGTTGTTTTGCCAAGACGTTTAGTAAGAATATCCCACCCATCCCAATCAAATTCGCCCATCCCATCTTCAATACTGATAATAGGATATTTATCACACCAAGTTGCTAAATAATCAGTGAATTGCGCTGAACTAAGTGCCAAACCTTCTGATTCTAAATGATATTTTCCATCTTTATAGAATTCAGTACTCGCACAATCTAAGCCCAAATAAACGTCGCGACCTGGCTCATAACCTGCCGCCGAAATCGCCTCTAAAATCAATTGAATAGCGGCTTCATTTGATGGCAAATTAGGCGCAAAACCACCTTCATCACCGACTGTCGTTGCCAACCCTTTTTTATGCAGCGTTTTTTTAAGTTGATGAAAAATTTCTGCACCACAACGCATCGCTTCGCGGAATGAAGGCAATCCCGCCGGGATAATCATAAACTCTTGCATATCTACGCTGTTATCGGCATGTGCGCCACCATTGATGATATTCATCATAGGTGTAGGCAATTGCATTGCGCCAGAGCCACCTAAATAACGATATAAAGGTAAGCCAGATTCTTCCGCCGCTGCACGCGCGCAGGCCATTGAGACAGCTAAAATTGAGTTTGCGCCCAATCGATCTTTATTTTCAGTACCATCAAGTTCTATCAAAGTTTTATCGATAAAACTTTGCTCTTCTGCATCAAGACCAATGATTGCTTCAGTAATCTCGGTGTTTACATTTTCTACTGCCTGCAACACCCCCTTACCTAGATAGCGGCTACTATCACCATCACGCAACTCCATTGCCTCTTTAGCACCCGTAGAGGCGCCTGACGGCACTGCTGCGCGGCCAATGACGCCACTTTCAAGCAATACATCACATTCAACGGTTGGGTTTCCACGTGAATCTAAAATTTCACGGGCGATAATATCGACAATTGCACTCATCACTTGCTCCTCAATTTAACAGCCTATAGCTGACGTTTATTTAATTCTAAATTTTTGCTGTATGCCACGCATCAGTGGCAAAACTTATAAGGTACTTTCTATAAAACCCGCTTTTTTGACTAACCTATCTAAATCAACCAACACCTCTAGCAGATCTTGCATCTTATGTAATGGCCAAGCATTGGGACCATCAGACAATGCTTTAGATGGATCTGGATGAGTTTCCATAAAAATGCCAGCAATACCACTTGCCACTGCCGCACGCGCTAATACTGGCACATGCTCACGTTGGCCACCACTTTTATCACCCTGCCCGCCAGGTTGTTGCACTGAATGCGTCGCGTCAAACACCACTGGACAGTTGGTTTCACGCATAATAGCTAAGCCACGCATATCAGAAACTAACGTATTGTAACCAAACGATACACCACGCTCACACACCATAATGGTATCTTGGTTGCCATTAGCTTCTCGGGCTTTTTGCACCACATTACGCATATCACCAGGTGCCATAAACTGGCCTTTTTTAATATTTACTGGCTTACCCGATTTTGCGCAAGCAGTAATAAAATCAGTTTGGCGACATAAAAATGCTGGGGTTTGTAACACATCTACAACCGCTGCCACATGTGGCACTTGTTCTTCGGTGTGTACATCTGTCAAAATTGGCACACCAATTTGACGACGCACTTCATCTAAAATTCTTAATCCTTGCTCCATGCCAAAACCGCGAAAGGTGCTATTAGAACTGCGATTGGCTTTATCGTAAGATGATTTATAAATAAAAGGTATGCCTAGTGCAGCAGCAATTTCTTTAAGCTGCCCCGCCGTGTCAATCGCCATTTGTTGTGACTCGATTACACACGGTCCTGCAATCAAGAATAGTGGCTTATCCAGCCCTACTTCAAATCCACATAACTGCATCACTATCCTTTTAAACTTCTTTCAATATAAATCAGTTATTTAATACCTTTATGCGCTAGCGCAGCTTTTACATAAGCCGTAAATAGGGGATGGCCGGTGCGAGGATTGGAAGTAAATTCCGGGTGGAATTGGCAAGCAACAAACCATGGATGCACTTTTTTCGGCAGCTCAATCATCTCGCACAAATCTTCTGTAGGCGTTCTAGCCGATATTACTAAACCAGCCGATTTTAATTGCTCTACGTAATTATTATTCACTTCATAACGATGACGATGGCGCTCATTCACTTGGCTGCCATAAATGTCAGCGGCCATGGTGTTAGGCACTATAGGGCAAGCCTGCGCACCTAAACGCATTGTTCCGCCAAGGTCTGAATCTTGCGTCCGTTTTTCTAAACTCCCATCTGCGGTCTGCCACTCGGTGATTAAACCCACCACTTGATGTGGGCTTTCAGGGTTGAATTCAGTGCTGTTGGCATCCGTTAAATGGGCTTCGTTGCGTGCAAACTCAATCACCGCCAATTGCATCCCTAAGCAAATACCAAGGTAGGGCACTTTATTTTTTCTGGCATAACCAATCGCCGCGATTTTTCCTTCAGTGCCACGCTTACCAAAGCCTCCTGGAACTAAAATCGCATCCATATTTTCCAGCGCACTTGTACCATTCGCTTCAATATCTTCAGAATCTATGTAATGGACTTTAACTTTAGATTCAGTGTGTATGCCGGCATGTATTAGCGCCTCAGTAAGTGATTTATATGAATCCGCTAAATCAATGTACTTACCTACAAACGCAATATTCACTAAGTGTTTAGGATTTTTTAATGCGAATGAAATTTTTTCCCAACTAGACAAATCTGCCGCTTTAGCCAAAATATCCAATTTATGGCAGACAATCTCGTCTAGCATTTGATCATGCAACAACCCTGGGATTTGGTAGATAGAATCGGCATCTATCGCACTAATAACCGCTTCAGATGGCACGTTGGTAAACAACGCAATTTTTCTGCGCTCTTCATCTGGAATATTACGATCTGCACGGCAGAGTAAAATATCTGGCTGAATACCAATTTCACGCAACTCTTTTACCGAATGTTGTGTAGGCTTAGTTTTTAACTCACCTGCCGTTGGAATCCAAGGTAACAATGTTAAATGGATATAACAGGCATTGGTTTTACCTTCCTCAAAACCCATTTGACGAATTGCTTCAAGAAATGGCAAAGACTCAATATCCCCTACTGTGCCGCCCACTTCAACAATCGCTACATCAGCACCTTCGGCACCACGTTTTACATGTGCTTTAATTTCATCGGTAATATGTGGGATGACTTGTACGGTTTTGCCTAAATATTCACCACGACGTTCTTTTTTAATAACAGTCTCGTAAATTTGACCTGTCGTAAAATTATTACGTTTGGCCATCCGTTGCGAAATAAATCGCTCGTAATGCCCGAGATCCAAATCAGTTTCTGCGCCATCGTCCGTAACAAATACTTCACCATGCTGAAAAGGTGACATGGTGCCAGGATCAACATTGATATAAGGGTCAAGTTTGAGCATGGTCACTTTAATACCACGCGATTCAAGGATAGCGCCAAGGCTTGCTGCTGCAATGCCTTTACCTAGAGAGGAAACTACACCGCCAGTTACGAATACATATTTAGTCATTAAATTTACTTTTTAGAAGACTTTTTAGAAGGCTATTTATCACAACCTAGACGGGAACAAATTTTACCGTAAAGGCAGTACAATCACAATGAAACACTAAAAATCTGTGCAGAAAATTACATAATCCTTAAAAAATGTGTAATCCACACTGTACAGGTGCCTACCTAAATCGTTAATTAATGCAATGTTGGTAAATAATTGATAACAAATTTAAAAATAAAATGACTGACACCCAAGAAAATTTAGCGACTGAACAAAAAGTGATTGACCAGCACTATATGTTACAGGCCTTAGACTTAGCCAAGCTTGCCGCACAAGCTGATGAAGTGCCAGTGGGCGCAATTGTCGTAAAAGATGGAGTAATTATAGGCCGCGGCAGTAATGCTCCGATAAGCTCACACGACCCTACTGCGCATGCAGAGATTACGGCCATGCGTGATGCGGCAAAACATTTGAAAAATTATCGCCTTGTTGGCTGTACACTTTACGTCACACTAGAGCCTTGTGCTATGTGTAGTGGTGCAATTCAGCACGCGCGTATTGCGAGACTCGTGTTTGGTGCTAATGACCCAAAAACTGGTGCATGCGGAAGCGTGGTTAATTTAATGGCTGAAGCAAAATTAAACCATCACACAGGAATAACAGGCGGAGTCATGGCCACAGAATGTGGCGCTACGTTATCTGAATTTTTTAAGGCGCGGCGTAAGTAAACTATCCAGTTAAATGAAATTTAACTAAATGGTAGTTAGGCCACTAATGATCCACGTGAGTAAGCATGTGATTTCGCTTGACCATTTTTACCATAAACATCACCCGCATTTGAGTTGCCTTGAAGATGATTAAGCAACTGCTGATTGCGATTGAAATGTTTATTAATGAGTACGCCATTAAGGCGGTTCATTTCTTTTGCTTGACTTAAAGTTTTTTGAAAATTTAGCCATTGCTGATTGATAACTGGCTTTGCTTGATGCTTAAGCCATGCCAACATACCAGATTCATTAGCCTCAAAGCCATTGGCCGCTAATTCTGCATAACGACTCTTTGCCGTCATATTGATACGTTGTAACAATACAGATTTTTCTTCCATTAACGCTTCTATTGAATCTATATCCGCCTTCACTAGGCTAGCTTGCTCGCGAGATAAAGCCTCTAGCAAAGTACCCACTAATTGGGCATCTTGCGCAAACGAGATTTGTTTCATAGAAGTTGGTTGATTCATGGCATCCTCATGTTTTTTGGGTAGTTAACAAATCTCTTACTGTAGCAATCAGCCCATCGGCCACTTTCTCAGAATCTACTTTAAATTGACCACTAGCAATCGCCGATTTAATCGCATCCACTTTTTCAGTATCAAATACATTAGTCGTCGCAATCTTAGCTTCCAATGACTTTAGTTGCGCTGATAAAGGCGATAAGGTGACATTTTCAGATGAGTCTGCATCTACTTGAGATTTTGCAGTCTTATTCGCTGTAGCAGACTCTAATTTGCCGGTAGAAGCCTTATCAACACTAAGGCCTAAACTGTTTTTAATGGGGTCATTAATTTTCATGATCTTTTATCCTTTGGCTTAATTTACTATGTGCATCATATCCATCTATAATGCTTTTAACGGCATAGTTTAAGTGAACTTTAATTCTTTAGTAAGTTTTTTATGTGCCTAAATATACTTAAAAATTAACCTCAATCTGCCCGCCATTTCGTGCGACCCCTGTAATCACTTGTCCACTGGCAACTTTAACCTGTACCAACTGACCTTCATTAGCTTTCGCCATCGCTTGACCTTCTGCAGACACACTAAAACCTTTACCTACTGAAGTGACTTTAACAGTCTGTCCTTGTTGCACAACGGGGGTCACTTTCAACATTTCCTGTCTAAGTACTGTGCCAGCATTCATTGACATACTGACAGAGCGGCCAACGGCTTGTGCCATATCTGTAAAAATACCTGCGGGCAATTGTGTTAAATCACCTTTTTCAAAAAGTAAATCTTGACTTGTTACCACCTGCCCTTGCGCTAGCGGTGCTGCAGCGACTAAATATTGTGCAGTCACATTCACCGTTGCTTGGACATATATTGTCCAATTGGCTGGTGCAACGCAGCGCACACCCACACTGGTTTTTCCCCATGCTCGACTGCCTGCTGGTAAGAAAGCTTGTAGTTCAGGGCATTGTACTAATTTCACATTAGGATCGATTGCACCTACTTGAACGCTCACCTTGCCTGGGTAGCCAATAGTTTGCGTTTCCAAAAATTCTGCAATCTTAGCTTTCACAGCTGATAAATTTTGTTTTGTTGCTTGATTCACCAATGCTGTAGATGTTGCCGCACCTTCAGCATAACTGAATGATGTCATCAAAAGGCCGGCTAACATAAAAGCAATGCTTGCCGCATTAATGCGTAAATAGCTATTGGCTTTATTCATATTGAATTCCAATGTAAATGGTTAAAACTCAATATGCATTCTACGGAGACAGCTGGATAGCAAAGCGAGGAAAAGGACAAGTTTTACCCTTTTTCTTTCTTAATTAAAGGCAATCTTTTAAATCTAAACTTGCAGTCATAAATGTTATCGGCAAAAAGTGTATTTTCTTTAATTGATTTTTTGCTCAAAAACACATGACGTAAAAGCAAGTGCTGTTATGAAAGGAAATGATCGTGTTAAATAAATTAGATGATGCCTTAAGTTTTCATCAGAACGCCTTAAGGGTACGTGGCCAACGCCAAGAGTTGATTGCTGCCAATATCGCCAATGCTGATACGCCTAACTTTAAAGCGCGCGACATCGACTTTAAGGCAGCCATGCAAAATGCCATTGCCGGCGCCAATCAAAATGCAAATACCCCTAATAAGACTTCGGCTATGCATTTAGATGCCACCTCTTCAAGTACGCCATCTTTTAGTGGCGGTCTTGGCGAACCTTTATTTAGAAAAATTGCACAGGGAAGCGTTGATGGCAATACGGTAGATATGGACGTAGAGCGTAACCAGTTTGCCGACAATAGCATTCGCTATGAAGCGAGTTTGACCATGATTAATGCTCAACTTAAAAATATGTTAGCCGCAATTCAGGGTTCATAACTTTTCTTTTGATAGGATAAAAAATGTCTCTATTTAATGTATTTAATATTTCAGGTTCTGCAATGAGTGCGCAATCACAGCGCTTAAATGCAGTAGCCAGTAATCTTGCCAATGCAGATAGTGCTACTAGCGCAAACGGTACACCATACAAAGCAAAACAGGTTGTATTTAGCGCGACACCAAGCGCATCGCCAGATGCCAGTGGCGTTAAAGTGCTTAAAGTCATTGAAGATGCTTCTCCACCTAAAGTAGTTTACGAACCTAAACACCCTCTGGCTAATGAAAAAGGCTTCGTTACTATGCCTAATGTCAATGTGACTGAAGAAATGGTCAATATGATTTCAGCATCTCGCGCCTACCAGAACAACGTAGAAACGATGAATGCTGCTAAAACCATGCTACTTAAAACACTCACCATAGGACAGCAATAGTAACCTTGCTGATTAAGGAAAAACCATGACTACAGTTCAAAGCACGTCAAATACAGTATCGCAAAGCTTACTAGATAACGTAAATGGTAAAAAAAATGCGACAACCAATAGCGTAGATAAAGCACAAGATAGGTTTATGACTTTACTCGTCACGCAGATGAAAAATCAAGATCCACTTAACCCGATGGATAACGCACAAGTCACTAGCCAAATGGCGCAACTCTCAACCGTTACTGGCATCGATAAACTCAATAACACTCTGGAATCATTAATTGGCAGTGTGCAAACGGGGCAATCATATCAAGCATCTAGCATGATAGGCCACAACGTATTGGTGTCAGGCAATGAAGTGAGTAGCAACGGCACTGGCGGCTACTTAGGCGTTAACTTGCCAGTAGGTGCAGATAAATTAGCCATCACGATTAAAGACTCCGCAGGTAGTGCCATTAGAACCCTGACGTTAGGGGCACAAAATGCCGGGAACTTATCACTCAACTGGGACGGCAAAGCTGACGACGGTTCAGTGGCTAAGGTTGGGAACTATAAATTTGAAGCCACTGCAACAAGCGCTGGCAAGAGTGCTGCAGTGGAAGGCTTAAGTTATGCACAAGTAGTCAGCCTAACTAACAATGCGACCGGCATTAAATTGAATTTAAATAATGAAACCAGTGTAAGCACTAGCGACGTAAAAGAAATTTACTAAATACCCATTGATAGAAATTAGGAGAACACCATGAGTTTTCAACAAGGATTAAGCGGTCTTAATGCAGCTTCAAAACAACTAGAAGTAATTGGCAATAACGTCTCTAACGCTAACACTGTCGGCTTCAAGCAATCAAGAGCCGAATTTGCTGATGTATTTGCTAATTCACTCTCAGGCGGCAGCTCTACCCAAATTGGTATTGGTACTAAGCTTTCTAACGTAGCTCAGCAATTTACACAAGGCAACATTACCAGCACGAACAACTCATTAGATATCGCCATCAATGGTAACGGCTTTTTTAGAATGAGTAATAACGGGGCTATTACCTATTCACGCAATGGCCAATTTGAAATGGACAAAGCGGGTTATATTGTAGATGCTTCAAGCAAGCGTCTCACGGGCTATGTTGCTGATGCTGCAGGTATTCTTGGCACTGGCGCAACCGCTGAAATTAATATTAATACAACAGACTTACAACCATCTAAAACTACCAACGTAACCGGCTTAGTTAACTTAGACTCTCGCAACGATGTATTGCCTGCTGCAGGCTTTGACCCAACAGACCCAACAACTTACCATAACTCTACAGCAGTGACTACGTATGATAGTTTAGGTAATGCACATACCTTGCAGACCTATTTTATTAAAACAGCAGAAGCCGCTGGTAGTTCAACTTGGAATGTATTTACCAAGGTTGGCGACGCCGCTGAAGTAGCAACATCCACGATGACTTTTGACGGCACGGGTATTAATCCAGTAATCAACCCTGCCACACCGACTGTCACATTCACGCCGACCAATGGCGCCAGCGCTGTCACACTGACTCTAGACTATTCTGGCAGCACTCAGTTTGGCTCTAATTTTGGCGTGAATGCACTCTCTCAAGATGGCTTTACTTCAGGACGCTTAGCAGGATTTAGCACCGCGGCTGATGGCACAATTATTGGCCGTTATACCAATGGTCAATCTAAAACTTTGGCTCAAGTAGTACTGGCTAACTTTGTAAACCCTAATGGTCTGCAATCGCTTGGTGGAAACGCTTGGGCTGAAGGTGCAAACTCAGGTACGGCATTAATAGGCACACCTAACACAGGTTCATTAGGCGTACTACAAGCCTCTGCACAAGAGGATTCTAACGTGGATCTCACTGCTGAATTGGTCAATATGATTACGGCACAACGCGTTTATCAAGCCAATGCTCAAACGATTAAAACGCAGGATCAGGTATTACAAACGCTGGTCAACCTACGTTAATAGCTTATCGTAAATAAGGAGAATCGCCATGGATCGCATGATTTATACCGCCATGTCAGGCGCTAAACATATACTTGAACAACAAGCGACTACGGCGCACAACCTTGCTAACGCTACTTCCACAGGATTTAAGGCACAAGTAGATTCATTTAGAGCGGTACCTGTTATCAGTGAAGGTTTGCAAACACGCGCCTTTGTGGTTGATGCAACTGTAGGTGCAGACTTTAATCCAGGCCCTATCCAATCAACCAATCGCGATTTAGACGTAGCGGTTCAAGGTAAGGGTTGGTTTGTTGCACAGCGTGCAGATGGCTCAGAAGGGTATACGCGCAACGGTTCATTTAAAGTCAGTGAGAATGGGATTTTACAAACATCAGCTGGCCTCAATGTGATGGGTGATGGTGGCCCTATCAGCATCCCCCCTGACATGACAATCTCGATTGCTAAAGATGGTACGGTATCTGCCGTGTCCAACAACACTAGCCCTGGCCCATCCAATGTGATTGGCCGCTTAAAGTTAGTGAACCCTCCTGAAATCAACCTAATCCGCGCAGATGATGGATTATTTACTACAGCGGATGGAAGTGCAGCTGAGGCCGATGCCAGCGTCAGCGTTGTGAGCGGTGCCTTAGAAGGCAGTAATGTCAACGTGGTAGACGCGATGGTGACGATGATTGCACTGGCTAGAGGCTTTGACATGCAAATGAAGCTCATGCAGAACGCTGAGAATAACGCCAATAAAGCCAGTCAACTCCTCAGTTTGAGTTAAATTAAGTTGGGTTAATATAAAGTTAATCGCATTTGATGCTATCAATCCGCAATCAAATGAATAGATCAAATCACTCACTTTGTCTGATTGCTGATTTTGGAAAGGAAATAAAATGATACGCTCACTATGGATTTCAAAGACTGGCTTAGATGCTCAGCAAACACAAATGGATGTGATTGCCAATAACTTGGCTAACGTCAGCACCAACGGGTTTAAACGTTCACGCGCCGTGTTTGAAGATTTGCTCTATCAAAACATTCGTCAACCGGGTGCTCAATCTTCACAACAAACGCAATTACCTTCAGGCTTGCAATTAGGCACTGGGGTTAGACCGGTGGCGACTGAGCGTATTTTTAGCCAAGGTAATTTACAAGCCACTAGCAATGATAAAGATGTCGCTATTTCTGGTGCAGGCTTCTTCAAAGTATTGCTGCCAGATGGCACAAACGCCTACACGCGTGACGGCTCTTTTCAAGTGGATAGCCAAGGTCAGCTAGTAACTTCTAGTGGCTTTGCGGTGCAACCAGCCATTACCATTCCAGCCACTGCTGAAAGCATGACGATTGCCCGTGATGGGACGGTTTCTGTGACTACAACAGGTTCTGCCACTTCAACACAAGTAGGTACATTACAACTTTCAACATTTATTAATCCGGCCGGTTTACAAGGTAAAGGTGAAAACTTATACGTAGAAACCACTGCATCCGGTAGCGCTTCGACCAACACACCTGGTGCTAATGGTGCTGGGCTATTAACGCAAGGTTATGTTGAAACATCTAACGTAAATGTCGTGGAAGAGCTCGTTAATATGATTCAGACCCAACGCGCTTATGAAATCAACAGCAAAGCGATTACCACTTCTGATCAGATGTTACAAAAACTGTCACAGATGTAATCAAGGTGTTGTAACAATGACAAAATATTTATTATTAATTGTAAGTTTGCTACTGCTTTCAAGCGGTTGTGCGGTCACGCCAGATTCAATCGTTAAGCAACCCATGACAGCTAAACCTACTGCTGTAGCACCAACCAAAGCAAGTAGTGGTGGTATATATAATGCGGCGGCTTACCATCCATTATTTGAAGACAGACGTCCTCGTTATATTGGCGACATAGTTACCATCAATATCGTAGAAAACACTTCTGCCACTAAAACAGGTGAAAGTTCTGGTAGCAAAGAAGGCAAAGCAGCAAGTGAGATTACCAGCTTATTTGGTCGTAAAGTGCCAGGTGCAAGCGTCGCTGGTGCCGCATCAAACTCTTACAAAGACAAAGCTGAGGCAAATGCTAGCAATGAGTTTACCGGCTCGATTACTGTCACTGTAGTTGATGTGTTGCCCAATGGCTATTTAATGGTCAGCGGTGAGAAGCAAGTTTCTTTAGATAAAGGCACCGAGTTTGTGAGATTTTCTGGCGTCATTAATCCCGACACGATTACCACAGGTAACTTTGTGACCTCCACGCAAGTGGCTGATGCCCGTATTGAGTATAGAACGAACAGTAAAATAGATGGTGCTGCCGTAGCCTCTATGTTGGCGCGCTTTTTCTTGAGCTTGGCTCCACTGTGAGGATGGTTATGATGCACAGCAATTTACATATAAACTTAAAAACACTCACGCAGCTCATCGTAAAACATAGCTTAAACATTGCTTGCCTGCTGTTTTTTTGCAGTTTAATGTTTATACAACCTGTCCATGCAGAAAGGCTAAAAGATTTAGCCACTATTCAAGGGGTTAGAAATAACCAGCTACTAGGTTACGGTCTGGTAGTAGGTTTAGATGGCACAGGCGATTCAAACCCATATACCATACAAAGCACCATCAGCATGATGCAACAGATGGGCATTAGCCTTCCTGCAGGCACTAGCGTGCAAATGAAAAATGTAGCTTCAGTGATGATCACCAGCAGCTTACCGGCATTTGCTCAACCCGGCCAAACATTAGATGTCACAGTATCTTCCATGGGAAGTGCGAAAAGTCTACGGGGTGGTACTTTACTCATGACCCCGCTTAAAGGTGCAGATGGACAAGTGTATGCAATCGCCCAAGGCAACTTAGTGGTCGGTGGCGTAGGCGCTTCAGCCAATGGCAGTGAAAAACAAATTAACCATCTTAGTGTAGGCCGAATTTCTGATGGTGCAACCGTAGAGCGCGCCCTACCCAACACAATTAGCCAAACAGACAGCGTTAATCTAGAACTTAAAGAATCTGATTTTTCTACTGCATCATTAGTTGTTGATGCCATTAACCAACGTTTTGGACAAAATACAGCTATGGCCCAAAATGGCCGAGTCATTAAAGTAGAACCAACAGCAAACGTCAGTCGGGTTAGTTTTCTAGCTGCATTGGAAACAATTAACGTGACCCGCGCCACAACCTCAGCAAAAATTATTCTTAATGCGCGTACGGGTTCT
>CAILFU010000074.1 GCA_903833595.1 uncultured Pseudomonadota bacterium | reverse complement strand
ATTTACACTCAAGCGCTGGTCGATGAAACCAAATTAGACGGCATTTAAGCCTCAATTAAAAACACTGTTATTAATGGATATTAAAATGAAAACGACACAATTATTAGCAATAGCTTTACTAAGTTTACTTCTAGACGCATGCGCTAGCTCTAACTCTGGAGCGGTTTATAGTCGTGATGAAGCACGCAAAGTGCAGCACGTTAAAACAGGTGTAGTAGAAAGTGTACGCCAAGTAAAACTTGAGGGAACTAAAACACCGATAGGTACTGCCGCAGGGGCGGCAGTGGGCGGTGTTGCTGGCGATTCTATTGGTCATGGCAAGGGCAGTATCGTAGGCGCTGTGATTGGTGCAGTAGCAGGTGGATTAGCGGGCTCAGCCATCGAAGAAGGCTTAACGCGCAAAGACGCTTTAGAAATCACCATAAAAATTGATGGTGGTGCTTTAGTTGCCATCGTGCAAGAAGCTGATGAGCAGTTTAAAGCGGGCGATAAAGTTCGTTTAATTGAAACTGGTGGCACAACTCGCGTCTCTCATTAAAAAAAATTTGTAGCAATTACTGCTAGACCATTTACCCCCCCCAGAGTCTTTACTGTTAATAACGCTGGGGGGGGGTGCTTTTAAATTTCAGCCTGATGTAAAAATCCTGTCAATAAACAGTCATATTTCTGTCACCAGAATTTAATGTTGAGTCATTAAAGTCTCCTTAACTTATAAGGAGACATTCAATGTTAAGCAAAAAGCTTCTATCAACAACCGATACGACTGAACATGGTCGTAAGCACGTTGACCTATCAGTTCCAGACCAAAGACGCCTTAGCATTAGTCTGGCACGCACCCAAGTTGAAATTGAAGAAGCGCAACGCTTACGCTACAAAGTATTTGCTGAAGAGATGGGGGCGCAACTGTTAGGCACCGGCGGCTTAGATGTTGACGGATTTGACAAATATTGCGATCACCTGATTGTGCGTGATAGCGATACCAATCAAGTGATAGGCACCTACCGAATTTTAAGTCCATCAAGCGCCAATGAAGCAGGTGGTTATTACTCTGCAGGGGAGTTTGATTTAAGCCGGTTAGCACACCTCTTTGATCGCACTGTAGAAGTGGGTCGTGCTTGTGTACACCAAAATTATCGTAATGGCGGCACGATTACCATGCTTTGGGCTGGGCTCGCTAAATACATGAAAATTCACAACTACGAATACATGATAGGTTGTGGCAGTGTGAGCATGTCTGACGGTGGCCACGCCGCAGCAAGTTTGTATAGAAGATTAGAAGATGATTATTTATCACCACTTGAATACCGTGTTTTTCCACGTAATCCATTACTTAACGACTCATTACGCACCGACATGCAAGTGGCCTGCCCGCCTTTGATTAAGGGTTATTTACGTCTTGGCGCTTATATTTGTGGTGAACCTGCATGGGATCCCTATTTCAACACAGCCGATATGCTGGTAATGTTACCGTTATCTAGAATCAACCCCAGATACACTGCACACTTTTTCAAATAAGTAGATTATTTTTGAGAGCTTGCGCTGTACCGACGGACACTTTGCCATTATTTGAAAAGAATACTATACGTACTAACAAAGCCACGCGCTACTTTAGAATTAGTCGCGTGGCTACGCATACCCTAATTGGTTTGTTTGTCGTAACTTTAATATTTCCTGTGGGCACTAAGTATTTAAAATTAGGCCTAATTAAGTGGTGGTGTAAACATTTACTGAGTATTTTTAACGTCAGCGTGATTACCCTGGGCAATAGCCCGCCATCATACAAAACAGCCTGCAACAACATGATTATCGCCAACCATATTTCTTGGGTGGATATTCATGCCATTAACAGTATTTTACCGCTCACCTTTCTCGCCAAATCAGACATTAAAAGCTGGCCCGTGTTTGGTTATCTAGCCAGCAAAGGTAATGTGCTATTTATAGAGCGTGGCAAACGACATCATGCAACACGCATTGTCGATATCACTACGCGCAATTTAAAAGTGGGTGATAACCTGTGTCTTTTTCCAGAGGGAACTACCACTGACGGTACTGTCATCATGCCATTCAAAGGCAGTGTGATTCAGTCTGCCATAGACGCACAATCGACCATCTGGCCTGTTGCCATTCGCTATCCGCGTGCAGATGGCAGCATTAATACCGAAGTGGCTTATGCCGGTGATACAACGATGGCACAGTCAATACAACAACTGCTATTACAAAAGAACCCTGTTATTGAATTGCATTTTATGTCACCAATTTTTACGGCTGAATTAGCCGACCAAGATAAAAATCGCCGCGACTTAACGCTGCACATTCAATCGCTCATTACTAAAAAATTAGCCCTTTAATTTGAGGTGGTTATCAAATGGGTGCGATTGCACTTGGATAATCTCTTTTGTCTGTAAGTTCATCGCTGTTAGCTGCCCTCCCCACAAACAACCCGTATCAAGCGCATAGACGTTAGATCTTTGTTGCAGGCCCAATGCAGACCAATGACCAAAAATCACCTTTACATCTTGCGTAGCACGATTAGGTAAATCAAACCAAGGGATAAAATCTTGAGGCACATCTGCCAACTCACCCTTGAACTGAAACTCCATCTCACCTTGTAATGTACATACACGTAATCGGGTCATGGCGTTGGTAATCACCCGTAGCCTGTCGATGCCAGTTAAGTCATCACACCAACGATTAGGCAAGTTACCGTACATATGCGCTAAAAAATCCAAATGACTTTCACCTTGAAGTGCAGCCTCTACTTCAGCGGCATAGCGCATAGCGTTTTCTGCCGTCCATTGTGGCAGCAAGCCCGCATGCACCATTAAATAATGCTCGCCCGGCGTTGGTTCTGCTTGGTAAGCAAGGCGTTGATGGCGCAACCAATTAAGCAACTCATCTTTATCATCCGCATCAAGCAAAACATCCAAAGTATCGCCTTTGTGTGCTTTCACAAAGCCCGCAGCCACCACTAAAGCATGTAAATCATGATTACCCAACACCACTTTTAAATTATCTTGGTGCGCATAACACCAACGCAATACCTCAAGTGAGCCACTACCACGGTTAATTAAATCGCCAACCAGCCAAAGTTCATCTACTTTTGGATTAAACTCAATACGCGCTAGCAGTGCCTGGAAAGCATGATAACAACCCTGAATATCGCCGATTGCATAGGTGGTCATTAATATATCGCCTGCAATAAAAAACCACTTATGCGACTAAGTGGTTTTTTTATTTTTTTCATACTAAGTATTAAAACGAGTGATGAATTTAAACGTTGCTAAAACCTACACTCGCCTCATTGAGCTTTTATTTTACCGCTGCTGTTGCAGCTACTGGCGCTGGTTTAACTTCAGCAGCTGGTGCTGCAGCTTCTGCCGCCTTAGGTGCTGGCGCTTTAAAGCTAGCGCCACTGGCATTAGCCATATAAGCCACTGCACCCGCAATTTCACCGTCGGTCAACGCTGGGTTACCACCACGTGCTGGCATGGCACGAATACCGTTAATCGCGTGATT
>CAILFU010000073.1 GCA_903833595.1 uncultured Pseudomonadota bacterium | reverse complement strand
TTTATCAAGCCTAAAGAATTTGATGTGGTGGTTTTGGGTTGGAGTTTGTCATTAGACCCTGATCAATACAGCATCTGGCATTCTAGCCAACAAGCGCCAGGTCAATTTAATTTTATTAGCTATAGTAATCCACGTGCTGATAAGCTATTGGAAGCTGGCAGGATAGAGCTTAATCCAGAAAAACGTATGAAAATTTACCATGAATTTTCAAAAATATTACTCGAGGACAGCCCGATTGTTTACTTATCGGCTGGCTACGGTTTATCTGCCATTCATAAACGGGTCAAAGGTATCAGTAACCCTGCACCGCCCGCTGGCATTGGTCACAATACTTATGAATGGTACATTCCAAAAGCATATTCACGTACCGAAATAAATGAACATTAGAACCTAAATCATGCTTGCTTACTTACTCAAACGCTTTCTTTGGATGATTCCATTATTAATTGGCATCAGTCTAATTTCGTTTTTCATCATGCACTTAGCGCCTGGTGACATTACTACTAGCGAAGCGAGTTTTAACCCCAAAGCCAGCGAAGAATCGCGACAAAAACTACGTGCATTATATAGCTTAGATAAACCGGTCATTGTTCAATACGGCTTATGGGTAAAGCGCATGGCAACATTAGACTTCGGTACGTCATTTGCATCACACCAACGTCCTGTATTTTGGCAAACTAAGGATAAAGATGGCAACATCTCACTTGGCATGATTCAAGAGGCCCTACCCATCACGCTGCTCATTAACGTGCTGAGCCTGATTTTAATTATCATCGTGGCGTTACCACTTGGCGTTATTTCCGCTCTTAAACAAAATCAATTGGCCGACCGCAGCATTACCTTATTCGTGTTCATAGGCTTTGCCATTCCTGGCTTTTGGCTAGCACTTATGTTGATGTACTGGACCGGGGTACAACATACTTGGCTACCAATTTCAGGGCTAGAAAGCATGGGGCACGAACACATGGCTTGGCTTAGTCAAACAAATGACACACTCAAACACTTGGCTTTACCAGTATTTATTTCAGGCTTAACAGGCCTTGCTGGCATCTCATTATTTGTTAGAAATGGCATGTTAGAAGTACTTCATCAAGATTACATCACCACAGCACGCTCAAAGGGCTTAAATGAGAACAGGGTTATTTATGGTCATGCGCTTCGCAATGCCCTGCTACCACTCATTACAATTTTCGGCTTAAGTATTCCAGGGTTAATAGGTGGGTCCGTGATTGCTGAGAGTATTTTTGCAATTCCAGGCATGGGGAAACTATTCTACGATGCAGTTTTGATGCGAGATTTTCCAGTGATTATGGGGATTCTGACAATTGGCGCATTGCTTACCATGATTGGCAATATGTTGGCTGATGTGGCTTATGCTTGGGCAGATCCGCGCGTAAGACGTGGAGTCATAAAATGATCACATTACGACGTAATCCACTGGCGGTTATTGGTTTCATTATTATTGCTGGAATATTACTATTAGCATTAATTGCGCCATTGATTGCACCATACGACCCAGATGCGATTAATGTCAAAGCCATATTATTATCGCCGACTAGCAACCATTTAATGGGTACGGATGGTCTTGGTCGCGATGTATTTTCTCGAATGCTATTCGGCGCCCGTATCTCACTGATGGTTGGATTTGTTGCAGTTGGTATTGCCACAATCATTGGCATCATATTAGGCGCGATTGCTGGCTTCTATCGAGGCTGGGTTGATACACTCATCATGCGTACTGTTGATGTCATGCTATCTATTCCCACTTTTTTTCTAATTTTAGCGGTTATTGCCTTTTTAACCCCTTCTATCTGGAATATTATGATTGTCATCGGCCTAACCTCATGGATGGGCGTAACACGATTAGTCCGTGCTGAGTTTTTAAGTTTACGTCACCGAGAGTTTGTTTTAGCTGCACAGGTATTAGGCGCCAAAGATGTGCGCCTCATTTTTACGCATTTACTGCCAAATAGCTTAACGCCTATCATCGTTAGCTCTATTTTAGGTATTGCCAGTGCCGTGCTAGTAGAATCAGGCTTAAGCTTCTTAGGGCTAGGTGTACAAGCGCCTCAAGCTTCATGGGGTAATATTTTAACGGATGGTAAAGAATACATACAATTTGCCTGGTGGTTATCGTTGTTCCCTGGGCTTGCCATTCTCATTACGGTGTTAGGGTATAATCTACTTGGAGATGGTTTACGTGATGCGTATAACCCGAGAAGTAATCAACATTAGCATTCATCATATTCAAGACTTTAGATAAGGATACATGTCATGGGATTTTTAGCAGGCAAAAAAATATTAATCACCGGCTTATTAAGCAACCGTTCAATCGCTTACGGTATAGCTGCCGCAATGAAACGTGAAGGCGCAGAACTGGCATTCACTTATCAAATGGAAAAACATCAAGATCGCGTTGCCAAACTTGCCACTGATTTTGACTCTAATTTACTTTTTCATTGTGACGTTGCAGAAGATCACTTGATAGACGCGCTATTTCCAGAAATTGCCAAGCATTGGGATGGTATTGATTCTATTGTGCATTCAATCGCTTTTGTTCCAAAAGATGCACTTGATGGCGATTATCTTGACAAAGTAACTCGTGAAAATTTCCGTATTGCGCATGATATTAGCTCTTACAGCTTTGCCGCGCTCGCCAAAGCTGCTTTGCCTATGATGCTTGGTAGAAATGGCAGCCTGCTCACACTAAGCTACTTAGGCGCTGAACGTACTATGCCTAATTACAACGTAATGGGATTAGCCAAAGCGAGTTTGGAAGCAAACGTGCGTTACATGGCACAAAGCTTAGGTCCTAAAGGCAT
>CAILFU010000072.1 GCA_903833595.1 uncultured Pseudomonadota bacterium | reverse complement strand
GGGAACGTGCAATTAAAGCTGCGACGGAGTTGGAACGTCTATCTGGTATACCATTTCGCATAGAAGTCTCGCATTACTACTGTGAAATGGCGGTTAAATCTAAATTAGCCAATGACACACATACCGCGAGATTTGAACTTGAACAAGCGCTAAATGCCAATAAAAACAGTATTCGAGCTAACGTATTGTTGGGTGATTTAGAAGTAGAGACTGAAGACCACAAATCAGCCATTGCCACTTGGAAACGCATTGAATTTCAAAAACCTGAATATCTAGGCTTAATTGCACCCAAATTAATCAATAGTTACCGCGCGCTAAATCAAATATCAGAGGGCTTAAGTTTACTGCAATCTTATTTGCAAACTTATAAACTATCCTCACTACTGAATGTACTCTTTGAGGCAACCTTAGCCGAAGAAGGTGCTGAAAGTGCCGCAAAATTAGCCCGTAATGAGTTAATTAGAAAACCAAGTTTAAATACGTTAGATCAACTTTTGCAGGCGCGTGCAATTGTAGAAAGCAATCATCTGCAAAATCTAAAAAACTCAAACGCTCAAGATACACAACTTATGCAGCAAGCGGTACGTCACGCTATTGGCAACAGAACTGCCTACTATTGCGAGCAATGTGGCTTTAAAGCGAAATATCATCACTGGCAATGCCCCGCTTGCAATGCATGGGAATCGCTGCCAGCTGAACCTACTACCATTTAATGCATATTCATCAATAGCCATGTCTAAATCAATCTCTAATATCAATGATCCTAAAGTAATAGTTGCTCTCGACTATGCCGACGCTGCAAGTGCACTCAAATTAGTCAGGCAACTAAATCCAGCATTGTGCCGGCTCAAAGTTGGTAAAGAGCTTTTTACTGCAGAAGGTCCGAAATTTGTCGAACAATTAGTACACTCTAATTTTGGGGTGTTCTTGGATTTAAAATTTCATGACATTCCAAACACTGTTGCAAAGGCTTGCGCAGCTGCCAGCCATTTAGGCGTATGGATGTTAAACGTTCACGCCTGCGGGGGACTTGAAATGATGCAAGCAGCGCAAGAAGCGATCAATACTAGCAAAAACAAACCGTTGTTAATTGCTGTCACCGTCCTTACCAGCATGAATCAAGCCAGTTTAAATCAGGTTGGCATTACAACAGACTTAGAAACTCATGTACTTAATCTAGCGACACTCACACAACAAGCGGGCTTAGATGGCGTTGTCTGCTCAGCGCTTGAGGCTAGCATGCTACGCGCGCAATTGGGTAATGACTTTTGCTTAGTAACCCCTGGTATAAGGCCTACCAATGCGAGTCAAGACGACCAGTCACGCATTGTCACACCAGTAGATGCCTTGAGAAATGGTTCTAACTATTTAGTCATAGGCAGACCTATCACTCAAGCAACAGACCCACTTAAAATGCTAGAGTCAATTCATGCTCAATGTGTAATTAAGTAAAACTTCATATTATTAATCAAATTCATTTGATTAGCTAAGTTGTAATCAATCTCTTATTTACGCTATGATTAACTGCTGATATTTCAATAGTTAAAATAGTGTCTATTAACGATTAGATTTACAACCATGGAGAGCCAAAATGAAAAGAATATTGTTGGCATTAGTTACATTTCTAAGCTTCAGTCTCAGCGCACTCGCTACCGTTAACATTAATACCGCCACGCAAGCCGACTTAGAAAGTTTAGATAGCATCGGCCCCGTCAAAGCAAAAGCGATCATTGATTATCGCAAAAAAAATGGTAATTTTAAAAATATTGAAGATCTAGACAAAGTAGATGGGATAGGCCCGGTCACTTTAAAAAATATACGTAAAGATATTTTAATTAATGGCGCTAAAACTGCAGCGCCACTACCAGCAGATAGGAAAGTAGCTCAAGCGGTAAAGGTGGATAAGCCTAAAAAAGTAGTGGTGAATCAAAAGCCAGCCATCGTAGAGAAGAGTACTAAAGACACCAAACACGTAGCTAAAGTAGCAGAACCCTCAAAAGCCTCTACTCAAAAAAAGCTACAAAAAAAATCTACTGCTAGAAAAAATAAATTATCTAAAACTAAAAAAGCAATTAAAGTAAAAGCTAAGTAACGCAGTGGCTACAATGTTAAAAGTACTGCCGCTTAAAAGTTAGGCTATATATCTAACTAAATAAGTTGCAGTCTTTATCATCACTTGACGCGCATACCCAGGCTTGCACCAGCATCAGGGCTCAGTATAAAGGGCCCACCATTCTCATCGCTGGCAGCTAACACCATACCCTCGCTCATGCCAAACTTCATTTTACGGGGTGCTAAATTAGCAACCATTACAGTTAAACGCCCCACTAATGTTGCAGGATCATAAGCAGATTTAATACCCGCGAATACTTGACGTGATTTTTCTTCACCAATATCAAGCGTAAGTTTAAGAAGCTTTTCAGCACCTTCCACATGCTCGGCATTGATTATTTTAGCAATACGTAAATCCACTTTAGTGAAATCATCTATGCTGATGTATTCAGCCTCAGGAAAATCCGCTGTCGCAGGTATAGCCTTACTTACACTTGGCGCACTTACTTGTGGCGTAGCGATAAGGTTTTCTTTATTAGCTTCAGTCATGGCTTCAATTAGCTTGGGATCTACACGTGTAATTAAATGTTCATAGGCGTTAATTTGGTGTCCATGTGCAATTGAATCTGCCACAGAACTCCAAGTTAAAGGGGCAATATTTAAGAACCGCTCAACGTCACCAACTAATTTTGGCAATACAGGTTTGAGATACAAAGATAGTAATCGGAACATTTCTAGCGCCGCAGAACAGTCTGTGTGCAACTCCTGTGCAGCAGTATCACCCGCTTGCTTTGCCTTAACCCATGGCGCCGCCTCTGCAACGGCGGCATTAGCAAGGTCTGCCAGTCGCATAATTTCCCTTAAGGCTTTACCATACTCTCGTGCTTCATATGCCTCACCAATAAGTTTCTCAGCACTTTTCAGCGCTTCTATCACAGGATGCTTAGTTGTCGCTCTTAATTTCCCATCAAATCTCTTATTGATAAAACCAGCTGTTCGACTAGCAATATTAATATACTTACCCACCAAATCGCTATTAACTCGTGCAACAAAGTCATCCAAACTCAAGTCAATATCTTCCATAGAGTTATTAAGCTTTGCTGCGTAGTAATAGCGTAAATACTCAGGGTTCTTAATATGATCTAAATAGCTCCGCGCCGTAATAAACGTGCCACGTGATTTACTCATCTTCTCGCCATTTACCGTTAAAAAACCATGTGCGAAAATTTGTGTTGGTTTGCGATAACCTGAGAACTCTAAAGTGGCTGGCCAGAACAGTGCGTGGAAATAAAGAATGTCTTTACCAATAAAGTGATAAAGCTCCGTTTTGCTATTCTCAGCCCAATACTCATCAAAATCTAGACCCTTAGCTTGG
>CAILFU010000071.1 GCA_903833595.1 uncultured Pseudomonadota bacterium | reverse complement strand
ATAAGGATTTAACATGAATAACACAAAAAAAACTATCTCACTTGCCATTAGTGGCGCCTTCGCAATATCGATTGGTGCAACTTCTGTCAATGCTACTGAGAATCCATTTTCCGCAAAAACATTATCAGCGGGTTACCAAGTCGCTGAAAACGACACAAAAATGAAAGATGGGAAATGTGCGACAGGTCAATGTGGTGCTAGCAAAAAATCAACCTCGAAGAAAACTAAAGAAGACTCAACCGGCACTGAAATGAAAAAAGAGAAATCTGATAAAACCACTACGGAAAAAGCTAAAGAAGATTCCAGTAGTGCTGAAATAAAAAACAAAACAAAATAAAACAGATTGCATTACTAATTAATCCTAATTTAGGTTTTAACATGCAGGCACTCACCCGTGCAAAAACCAACATTAGTGGCGTGGGGTTGGGATTAAGGCGAGAGCTGACGCCCCAAATCCAAGCAGCTTTTGGCAACCCATCAATTGCCAATATTAATTTTTTAGAATTAGCCCCCGAAAACTGGATAGATATTGGCGGTAAAGCTGCTAAGCAGTTAGATTGGCTAGCGGAGCGTTATCCGATAATTTGCCATGGCTTATGCTTATCACTAGGTGGATTGGCGCCGCTTAATACCCATTTTTTACTACAGATCAAAAAATTTTTACATCAATACAATATTCCGCTATATACCGAGCACTTAAGCTATTCAACAGACGGCTACAATGGCCAGCAAGGGTATTTATACGATTTACTACCCATACCATTTACTGAAGAAGCCGTACGTCACGTTGCTCAAAGAATACGTCAAACGCAAGATATTTTAAGCCAACGCATCGCCATAGAAAATGCTTCTTTTTATGTGCAAGCTCCAATCTCGTCAATGGATGAATTAACGTTTATCAAAGCAGTGCTAGAAGAAGCCGACTGCTTCTTACACTTAGACATTAACAACCTTTACGTCAATAGCGTCAATTTTGGCTTTGATGCACATGTATTCTTGCAGGGGGTTCCGGGCGAGCGCATTGTCTATTCACATATAGCAGGTCATTATCAGCAAGCGCCGAATCTTTTGATTGACACGCATGGCACAGAAATAATTAACCCTGTATGGGCATTGCTTGCAGAGGCTTATGAACTCTTTGGGCCATTCCCTACCTGTTTAGAGCGAGATAACAACATACCGCCTTTGCCTACACTGATGCATGAAGTCAATAAAATTGCGGATATCCAAAATAAGTATCGATTTTAGACATGGCAAAAGATATCCCTAATTTTCAGCAGTATCAGCAAGCATTTACCGCCTATATTCGTGACCCTATTGGCCAACCTAGACCAAAAAATGTGGCAATTAAAGGCATGAATGTTTATAAGGAAATTGTATTTAACAATTTATTTGAATCTGTTTCAGCCTGTTTTCCCGTTGCGCGCAAAGTCATGGGGAAGCGAGCTTGGTTAAGTTTAATACGTGAATACTTTCGAGTGCATTCAGCCAATACACCAATTTTCAGAAAAATTCCTGAAGAGTTTTTAACCTACCTAACAAATCTAGAGAAATACTCCTCAGATGCACTACCTGTATATTTAACCAGCCTTTGTCACTACGAATGGATTGAGTTACTCGTTTCAACAATGGCAGATAACCCGCCTGAAACTGTTATTAATAATCAAATAATAAATGATACTGACGATTTACTGGAATATCAGCCAGCGTTTAGCCCGACGATGCAATTACTCAATTACCCATACGCAGTGCAAAAAATATCACCTCGTTATATACCTAAAGAAAAAGTAGCAACGCAACTTTTGGTATTTCGCGATGCAGAATATATCGTAAAGTTTATTGAGCTAAACCCTATCACTTACAGGCTAATTGAGTTACTTCAAGATAAAGGCATGACGAGTAAGCAAGCGCTAACTCTGATTACAAATGAGCTGGGGAATTTACCACTAAGCAATGTGATTGAGTTCGGCTTGGCGCTTCTAAATGAATTAAAAATTCAAGGTGCCGTACTGGGCCCTTATAACAAGGTTTTATAAATCATTAATCGTCAAAACTTACTTGTTTCGTCTGACGTTCTTCTAACGCGATAAGCAAGTTTTTTTGATCTTTTGGGTTCATATCCCACCAGCCCTTAATTTCATCAATAGTACGATAACAACCTAAACACATTCCTGTTGAATCATCGACTGTGCATACCCCTATGCAGGGTGATTGAATTTCATTTTGTGTATTTTCAGACATAGTCGAACCTTTCCTTCTGGTTTAGCTTAAAACACCATGACATTGTTTGAATTTTTTACCAGATCCACATGGGCATGGATCATTACGACCGACTTTCACACCTTCACGCACGATTGGTTGAGCATTAGTTGATTGCTCAGCATCCACAGGGTTAGCTAATGCCTCGTCATAGTCAGCATGTTGATATTGCACATTTTCTACTTCAACTGGCCTTTCAACCGCCTCAACATCAGCCTCGTTTTTCACTTGTACCAACATTGTGACTTTTGTGACTTCACTTTTCACTGCATTTAACAAACCTTCAAACAGTTCAAATGCTTCGCGCTTGTATTCTTGCTTAGGATTTTTTTGAGCATAAGAGCGCAAATGTATGCCTTGGCGTAAATGGTCAAGCGCAGCAAGATGCTCTCGCCAATGATTATCTAAACTTTGTAGCATCACCGACCGCTCAAACTGACGCATAACATCTGCGCTAGCAAGCGACTCTTTATCAACATAAGCACTGTTAGCCGCTTCAATGATGCGATCACGCAACGTTTCTTCATGCAAATCAGGATTATCTTCCAACATTTTTTGCAATGGAATTTCAAGTCCAGTTTCGGCCTTAAGTTCTCTTTCCAAACTTGGCACATCCCATAACTCTTCAACACTATTAGGCGGAATATGTGTTGCAATCATGCTGATAAGGACATCTTCACGCATCGCTTGAATCGTATCGCCCACATCAATCGCTTCCAATAATTCATTGCGCTGCTCATAAATAACCTTACGTTGGTCATTCGCCACATCATCGTATTCGAGCAGTTGTTTACGAATATCAAAGTTGCGCCCTTCTACTTTACGCTGTGCATTCTCTATCGCACGCGTCACCCATGGATGCTCAATCGCTTCACCATCAGGCATATTAAGCTTTTCCATAATGGCTGAAACACGGTCAGAAGCAAAAATGCGTAATAACTGATCTTCTAATGAAAGATAAAAGCGACTTGATCCTGCATCACCTTGGCGACCTGAGCGACCGCGCAACTGATTATCTACACGTCGAGATTCGTGACGCTCAGTACCTGCGATATGTAATCCACCTGCGGCTAAAACAGCATCATGACGTTGTTGCCATTCCGCTTTAAGTTTATTAATACGGGTTTCTTTTTCAGCGTCCGTGAGAGAAGCGTCATGCTTAACGGCCTCTATATCAGACTCAGGATTACCACCCAACACAATATCAGTACCACGACCCGCCATATTGGTAGCAATAGTAATCACGCCAGGGCGACCCGCTTGAGCAATGACATGCGCCTCACGCTCGTGCTGCTTAGCATTAAGCACTTGGTGCTCTAATTTTTCCACATTGAGTAGCTTGGAAATTAGCTCGGAATTTTCAATCGAGGTGGTACCGACCAACACTGGCTGACCACGACTTTGACAGTCTTTAATATCTATAATAACGGCCGCATACTTCTCTTGCGCAGTGCGATACACCTTATCCATATTGTCTTTACGTAACATGGGGCGATGTGTTGGAATGACAACGGTTTCTAGATTATAAATCTGATTAAACTCATAGGCTTCGGTGTCTGCCGTACCTGTCATGCCAGAGAGTTTGGCGTACATACGGAAGTAATTTTGAAACGTAATAGATGCCAGCGTTTGATTTTCTTTTTGAATTTCAACGCCTTCTTTAGCTTCAACCGCTTGATGCAAACCATCTGACCAACGACGTCCTGGCATCATACGGCCATTAATTTCATCAACAATCGTCACTTCACCATCACGCACCACATAGTGTTGGTCTCTGTGGTAAAGATTGCGCGCGCGTAACGATGCGTACAAATGGTGCACCAATGTAATATTGGCCGCTTCATACAAGCTTGAACCTTCTGGCAATAAGCCCGATTCAGTGAGCAAGCCCTCTGCATGTTCATGCCCTTGTTCGGACATCACCACATTTTGGGCTTTTTCATCTACCCAGAAATCACCAGCGCCTTCTTCTTCCGTTTGCGCTACTAATTTTGCGGCGACCGCATTAATTTGGTCATACAAGGCAATACTATCATCGGCTTGACCTGAAATAATTAGAGGGGTGCGGGCTTCGTCGATTAAGATTGAATCTACTTCATCAATAAGAGCGTAACTCAAACCACGCTGTACCCGCTCTTCACGACTATGCACCATGTTGTCACGCAAATAGTCGAATCCATATTCATTATTCGTACCATAAGTAATATCTGCGGCATATGCTTGGCGTTTCACATCGTTAGGCATTTGTGAAAGATTAATACCTATCGATAAATCCAAGAAGTTATAAAGCTTGCCCATCCACTCAGCATCACGCTTGGCTAGATAATCATTCACTGTCACTACATGAACGCCTTTACCAGTCAGCGCATTTAAGTAAACAGCTAGCGTAGCGACTAAAGTTTTACCTTCACCCGTTCTCATCTCGCCAATTTTGCCCGCGTTAAGCACCATGCCACCTATCATTTGCACGTCAAAATGACGCATCCCTAATACGCGCTGGCTACCTTCGCGCACTACAGCAAATGCTTCGGGCAACAACTGATCTAAAGTTTCGCCATTGGTATAACGTTGTTTAAATTCAGCGGTCTTCGCCTTAAGTGCCTCGTCTGATAGCGCCTGCATGGCAGGCTCTAGGGCGTTGATATTTTGCACCTTTTGCGCGTATTGTTTGACTAGCCTTTCGTTGCGACTGCCGAATATTTTTTTGAACAACGTTGAAATCATGAAATGAGGCGCTTTCCGCTTATTAGGATAAAAATTAGGATAAAAACTTTTTAAGTTGGTGGGTAAAGATTATGTGTTTATGACGTTTTATATTGGTTACAGTAGACTATGTCAGTCATAAATGGGGTTAACTTTCATTAATTCAATTACTAGCGTTGAGATATTTTCTAGGATCTAAGGCATTCCCATTCAACCTAATTTCATAATGCAAATGCGACCCAGTCGAACGACCGGTGTTACCTACTTCAGCGACTAACTGCCCTTTTTTAACGCGCTCCCCTACTTTGACCAACAATTTAGATGCATGAGCATAGCGCGTTTCTAAACCAGACCCATGATTAATGATTACAATTTTACCATAATCAGGCATATATTCTGCGCTTGTTACAATGCCACCCGCAGCGGCAAATATAGGCTTACCAGTATCCGCTGAAAAATCCAAGCCTTCATGAAAGGCTTTGTTGCCATTGAACGGGTCAATACGCCAACCATAACTAGATGAATTAAATGCGGCATCGACTGGGCTACTATTGGGCAAGGTCCCTTTGAGCACACTCTTCTGTAGTAATTTTGCTTCTAAATCACTTAAATATTCTGTATTGAACTCTACCTTAGCGGTTAATTCTGCAATACTTTTTTGCAAATCCGGCTCTGAAAACGGGGTATTGAGTACTAATGGTCCGCCTCGATTAGCAACTGGTAGTTTATTAGCCGTTGGATTCAGCTCTTTTTTTGTAGGTAACTGATTCTGAATGGGCTCTTTTTTTTCACCTGCAAGCTTTGCTAAACGCTCACTTTGTGCGTCTAAACGCATCATTCGCGCTTGCAACTCGCCTAATTGCAAGGCATAAGCATCGAGATGCTTTTGTGGATTACTAATATTGAAAGAAAATCTAAGTTTCGCGGGAATCCCAGATTTTACCCCCTGTTGCACCGCGTTATCCTGTGGCACAATCAGCAATAAAGTAAGCAACACTGGTAATATAACCAACGCAAAGACAATCATGCTCACTTGCAACACAGAGAGTGTTTTCGCTTTTGCCATATTATTTGAGATAAAGATGATATTCATAGCATTCCTAACTACTACTTGCGCATTCAAAGCCCGTTGCCATGCGCCAGTTTAACGCGCTACTTAAGCAGCCTGAACTTATTGCACTAAATGCACATACCAAGGACGCTCAGGTAGCACAAAAAATTTGGGGGTTAATTGCGCCTGATAACTTGGCAAAATTTAGCCATGCTAGCAGCATTAAAAACAAACAATTAAATTTATACGCCCACAATAATGCCGTTGCTGCAAAAATTAAACTTTTAATCCCTAGCCTGTTGATTCAGCTAGAAAAGCAAGGGTGTGAAGTTACTTCAATTCAGGTGAAAGTGCAAGTAAAATCTAGCCCGCAACCTAAGTCAAAAACCATCAAAAAACTAAGTAGTAAGGCTGGAAATGAGCTCAATCAATTGGCTGAGAAATTATCTGGCACGGCGCTTGGTGATGCCCTAGCTAGATTAGCTACAAAAGCTAATTGAAAAATAAATATGCAGCCTTAGGCTTGCTAGCGCTCGCTTTAGCCAAGCTAAAATCTAATGTGCAGAAGCTCAAATCTAGAGGTTGTTAGCCCAGCTTATTAGTGTAATAATGAACCGTTGTTACATATTATTTACATCAGTCAAATCGTAAGTAACAACAAGTTATTCGTATGCTTGCATTAGTTTATATCAGTTGAGTTCACGCTTTAACGCCTCAATTCGCACTAGTTTTATTTTTAACGTTTTAAAAATACTTTAAGACTCACGTAATTTATAAAAATTGGATAGGGAGAAGTCATGTCAGTTGCACTAATGATTGCTATAGGCGCTGCTTTTTTAGCGGTATTGTATGGCGTAATAATGAGTAAATGGATTTCAAGTTTGCCAGCTGGCAATGCTCGAATGCAAGAAATTGCAGGTGCAATTCAACAAGGTGCAGCCGCTTATTTAGCTCGCCAATATAAAACCATCACCATTGTGGGTGTTATTTTAGCCATTTTAATCGGCATATTTCTAGGCGCACACACGGCAATCGGCTTTGTACTCGGCGCCGTGCTTTCAGGTGCTTGTGGCTTTATTGGCATGAATGTTTCAGTTAAAGCTAATGTGCGTACGGCGCAAGCGGCCACTGGCGGCATTGCACCAGCACTGGATGTAGCCTTTAAAGGCGGTGCAATTACTGGTATGTTAGTGGTAGGTTTAGGTTTACTTGGTGTAGCTGGCTTTTACTGGTTTTTAGGTGGTGAAGCTGCCACTGATTTAAATCCATTGATTGGCTTGGCTTTTGGTTCATCACTTATCTCAATTTTTGCTCGTTTAGGTGGCGGTATTTTCACTAAAGGCGCTGACGTTGGTGCTGACTTAGTGGGTAAAGTAGAAGCAGGCATTCCAGAAGATGACCCTCGCAACCCAGCAGTTATTGCAGATAACGTAGGTGATAACGTAGGTGATTGTGCTGGTATGGCGGCAGATTTATTTGAAACCTATGCAGTGACACTCATTGCCACGATGGTATTAGGTAGCTTATTACTCACTAATACAGGGGCGAATGGCATACTCTATCCGCTCATGTTAGCCGCAGTGTCTATCGTTGCT
>CAILFU010000070.1 GCA_903833595.1 uncultured Pseudomonadota bacterium | reverse complement strand
TGCCGCACGTTTAGCTTTCTCATCAGTTTGAAAAGCTAGCTCGACGTTCGCGATGACAAGCTCTGCCGCACGTTTAGCTTTCTCATCAGTTTGAAAAGCTAGCTCGACGTTCGCGATGACAAGCTCTGCCGCACGTTTAGCTTTCTCATCAGTTTGAAAAGCTAGCTCGACGTTCGCGATGACAAGTAGTTTTTCTAATGCTAATATATCTAGCTTGGTTTGCGCAACTTTATTGGGTGGCATGAGCGCCCCTTATATTGAACTTATGTTCAAAATCTAGGGCGGTAGTCTTGACGGTTGAAAAGACAGCTCGGAGAATTAATGAAAATATACTTTAGTATACATTTTAATAGTAAATTAAATATATTTTATAACTAAAGTATCAATTTTTATTTTGAGTGAATGTCTGCTTTTGGCCCGAAGTTGTCATTAATGCGCACGAACAATGCTAATAATGGATAGATAAATACCTAGGGTTTAATAAATCAAAACTTATCGCTTTATTTTGTTAAAATGGTCTTATAAATTAAATCACTGCAGACTATTTTGACCACCATTAAACTCAATAAAAAACCTGACGATACTCAAGCTAAAGCAAGTAAGGCACCTGTTCGTCGTAGCAATGCTATTCAACGTGATCGTTCTGTAGCGCCCCCTAAGGTGAGCGCGCCTGCTAAAGCAGAACAGCCAATAGAAGAACAACAGCCAGCCATTCAACCGCCCCTAAAAACTGGGCAGCGCAATCACCGCTTTGATGGCAAACTGCATGAAGATGCAGGGGCTGATGCTACACAAAATGAACGTCCCGCATATTCGGCAAAATCTACCGAGGTGCGTGAGCAACAACCTAGACAAGCAAGACCTCAAGGTGTTGATACGCGTACGACACCTCGCCCTGATAAAAATGAACCGCAATATCGTCAGGCGCCTCGCCGTGGCGGTAAGGTAAGAGACGGTTACGATTCAATCAATACACCGCAATATGGCTCGGCAGCAAAAGCAGCTTATAAATCTACTGCTATTAGCACTGATTTACCTCGGCTATCTAAAGTCATGGCAGAACGTGGTCTTTGTTCACGACGCGAGGCTGATGAATGGATTATGAATAGCTGGGTAATGGTTGATGGTGTGATCATTGATACGCTAGGCACTCGTATTAACCCAGATGCTGAAATTATTATCAGTAGTTACGCGCATGAAGTCCAAGCGGAATCGGTAACAATCATTTTGCACAAGCCTGTCGGTTATGTAAGTGGGCAGGCAGAAGATGGTTACGAACCAGCAATTGTATTAGTTCATCCTGATAACGAATGGGTAGATGATCCTAACTTAAATCAGCATCATGCCAAAGAGTTTCAACGTAGATTTTTAAATGGATTGGCGCCAGCAGGTCGCTTAGATATTGACTCTACAGGAATGTTAGTACTTACTCAGGATGGTCGTATTGCCCGCCATTTAATTGGTGAAAATTCAACCGTAGAAAAAGAATACTTAGTGCGAGTTGAGGGTGAGTTAAGCGATGCCGATATGCAGCGGCTTAATTTTGGCCTAAGTTTAGATGGCGAAAAACTCAAACCGGCAAAGGTCAGTTGGCAAAATGAAGATCAATTACGCTTTGTATTGCGAGAAGGTAAAAAACGCCAAATTCGTCGTATGTGTGAAATGGTCGGCTTGCATGTAGTCGGTTTAAAACGAGTACGTATTGGTAGCGTCAATTTAGGTAAATTGCCCGTTGGGCAGTGGCGCTATCTGCGCAATGATGAGCGTTTTTAATTAATCAATCTTCTTTACCTTATCAAAAATCTAGGCTGAGATAAAAGACAAACCTGCTAAAATATTCCTATGGATATCCTACTATTAGTTAAAGCTTTTATTCTTGGTTTAGTTGAAGGTGCTACGGAATTTTTACCCATTAGCAGTACTGGCCATTTAATTATTGTGGGCGATTTACTCCACTTTAATGATGAAAAAGGTAAGGTTTTTGAAATTGTCATACAACTTGCCGCAATATTTGCAGTGTGTTGGGAATATAGGCGTAAGTTAATAGACACCGCCTTACACATTACCAACCAAAGTAAAGCGCAACAATTTGTACTCAATCTATTCGTGGCATTTTTACCCGCTGCAATACTCGGCCTAGCTTTTCATAGTGCAATTAAACACTATTTATTCTCCCCTATTACTGTCGCCTTTGCTTTAATTGTTGGCGGCTTTGCTATCCTCTATATAGAAAAAATGCCGCTTCAAACGCCTACAACAAACATAGACGACTTGAAGCCATTGCAAGCTTTAAAAGTTGGCTTTGCTCAATCGCTTGCTTTATTCCCCGGTGTATCACGTGCAGGTGCAACTATTTTAGGGGGTATGTTGTTTGGTTTAAATAGAAAAACAGCAACAGAGTTTTCATTTTTTCTAGCCATACCCATCATGTTTGCAGCAACAATTTTAGATGTCTATAAAAGTAGAGACATCCTCTCTTTAGACGATGCAGGCTTATTTGCAACAGGTTTTGTCACTGCCTTCTTATCTGCATTAATTGCCATACGCTTTTTGTTGCGCTTTGTGGCTACGCATAACTTCAAAGTGTTTGCTTGGTATCGTATTATTTTTGGCGCTATTGTTTTGCTGTATTTCTGGTAATAATAACTTCGTCGCACTAGTGTTAGCGTTTTGCAACGCCGATTGTGAGAACTATCATGAAAAAACTTGTTAAATATTCTGCATACGGGCTAGGTAGCCTCATTTCTTTAATATTGGTAGTGATGGCAATTGTTGCACTCACCTTTAACCCAAATGATTACAAACAAAAAGTAATTGATTTAGTACAAGAAAAAAAAGGCAGAACGCTAAAATTAGACGGTGATATTAAACTGGCTTTCTGGCCAAAAATTGGCGCTGATTTAGGCAAAATCTCACTCTCTGAGCATCAAAATAACAAAGAGTTTGCCGCCGTAGAAGGCGTAAAAGTCTCGCTTGCTTTACTACCGCTACTCAAAAAAGAGTTGATTGTTGATACCATTTACATTGATGGGGCAAAAGCAAATATTGTTAAATATAAAGACGGTACCACCAACTTTGATGATTTACTTAGTAACGATGACCAAAAGTCTCAAGACATTAAGTTTGATATCGACGGCATCAATATTACGAATTCTAAAGTCAGTTATCTTGATGAAGCGACAAGCGCTGTTTACAACATTACAAAACTAAACCTCAAGTCAGGTCGTATTGCTCTAGCGGAACCTGTTGATTTAGCCACTGATTTTACTATCAGCGCCAATCAAGCAAAAATAACTGCAGATGCCCAGCTTAAAGGTAATTTTTTAGTCGATTCAGAACACAAACACTTTGTTGCTAAAGGCTTAAATGCCAACATTAAAGGTAGTTTACTAGGTGGTAAAAATGTTGATGTAAGCTTAAGTGGTGATATAGATGCCAAACCAGAAACACAAGTGTTTTTAATTGATCAACTAAAATTGGTGGGCTCCGGCCAATTTAACAGTGCAAATCTCAGCATTGAATTAAGCGCCCCTCAATTAAATATACGCTCAAATGAAGTCACCAGCAAAAAAACGGCCGTCAGCTTTACGCAAGAAAAAGCGGGTGATACGCTTAAAGTTCATCTAGCGTTAGCTGACATTAAAGGATCGCCCAAGTCATTTCAAAGTGCCGGCATTACTGGGGATATTTCTGCCTTACAAGGCAAACGAACGCTATCTAGTAAATTTTCTTCACCCTTTAACGGCAACCTTGATAGCTTAATTTTTGACTTACCCAAACTAGCAGGTACTCTTGAAATAAAAGGCCCTAGCCTGCCCAATGGGGGCATGCAAGGTAGCTTTGACTTATTGGCCCATGCCGATATTAAAAATGAATTAGCCAATAGCAACTTTAACTTACATATCGACGATACTAAATTAACGGGTAACGTAGCAATGGCAAGCTTCAAAAAGCCAAGCATCAAATTTACCTTAAATGCAGATAAGCTCAATCTCAATAAGTTATTAGCCTCTAGCAGTCCTAGCACAGCAAAAAACACGAGCGCTCAACCTGCCGATTTAACTGCGCTAAAAGCTTTATTGCTTGATGGAAAACTCACCGTAGGCAGTATTTTATATAATCAATATCAAATATCAGGGCTCAATGTTGGCATTAATGCAGATGGCGAAAAACTGGCACTGAGTGGCTTGGATGTAAAAGTCGATGACAGCCGAATTAAAGGCAACTTGGCCATTAGCCAATTTGCCAAGCCGCTTTATCTCTTTGACTTAGATATTGATCAGTTAGATGCTGACAAATATACGGTAGCAAGCAGCAGCGATAGTAAAACAGATAAACCATTAGATTTGACTGCACTTAACACTTTAAATGCTGAGGGTGGTTTACGTATTGGTAATCTCAAATACGGTAAAACTAAAGCTTCAAATATTCGTATAGGCATGAAGGCAGATGGCAAAAAGTTAAGCCTGAATCCACTTGTTGCAAATGTTAATGATAGCCAAATCAATGCTTCCCTAGATATTTCCCGCTTTAATGACCCCACCTACCACTTTAATGTCAATATTGACAAGCTAGATGCTGATAGATACTTAACTCAAAGTAACACCAACAATAAGAGTAGTGGTGACGCCCCTATAGACCTTAGCGCATTAAGAAAGCTGAGCGCTTCTGGCGAGGCGAAAATAGGCTGGCTTAAATTAGCCAATGTCAAAACAGAAAATGTCTATGTGGCCTTAAAAGTGGAAGGTGGAGAGGCGACACTATCCCCCTTCTCAGCTAATTTGTACCAAGGCAACATGAGCGGCATGTTAAAAGTAGATGCACGCACCACCCCTAATATTGCATTCAAACAAAGTATGAATGCAGTGTCTATTGGTCCACTCATGGTAGATGCTATCAATAACGACATGTTAGAAGGTAAAGGTACCGTTAATATTGATATTACGACCCAAGGCAATAGCGTCACGGCACTTAAAAAAGCTTTAACCGGAAGTGCGTCTCTCAGTCTAGCGGATGGTGCGATTAAGGGCATTGATATTGCTGGCAGTATTCGAGATCTAAAAAACAAAGTCAATCTGCTCAAAGCTAAAGATAGCCTAAACGCTGATAGTAAGAAAAAAACCGACTTTAGTGAATTAACCGCCTCTTTCAATATTAAAAATGGCGTGGCCCACAATGAAGATTTGTCAATGAAAGCGCCCATACTTAGACTGGGTAAAGGGGATAACCGTGGAGATATTGATATCGCAAATGAAACCATTAATTATTTGGCAAAACCTACTATTGTTAATTCACTCAAAGGGCAGGATGGTGCTGATTTAAATGCTTTAGCCGGCTTTGCCATTCCCATCAAAATTACAGGCCCGTTTACGAGCCCTAAATATGGCATGGACTTCGCAGCTATTGGTGCGGCACTTGCGAAATCTAATTTACTTGATAAAGTTGGTGACGGAAAAGGTGCTGTAGTTAAAGATATGCTGAACAGTACTAATAAAGCGGATGTGTTAAAAAGCTTACTCAACAAGAACACTGCTGACCCTGCTGCTCCACCAGCAGCGCCAACGCCACCAGCAAATGCAAATGATACCTCTCAGACAACTTCAACAACAGAAGCGCCGAAATCTACTGAAGACCAAATCAAAGAAAAAGCCGCTAAAAAACTTAAAAATTTACTTAAATTCTAACCGCTTAAAATACCCTTTTTAGCCACTGAAAAAATGGCATTTATTCAATACCTATAGGCAATATACCCAATGTCTGACTTTGCGAGCCGCCTGATTACTTGGCAAAAAATGCATGGCCGGCATGATTTACCTTGGCAAAATACCTCTGACCCCTATGCTATTTGGGTGTCTGAAATTATGCTACAACAAACCCAAGTAGCCTCCGTCATTGGCTATTACAGCAAATTTATGCAGCGTTTTCCTAATATTGCAGCACTAGCGCTCGCAGCACAAGAAGATGTGCTTCAACACTGGAGCGGTTTAGGCTATTACTCAAGAGCACGAAATTTACACCATGCCGCCACTATTATCATGGATCAATATAATGGCGCATTCCCACAAGATTTTGACATTATCCAGACGTTACCGGGCATAGGTCGTTCTACCGCTGCGGCCATCGCGTCGTTTGCGTTCAATCAGGTACAAACTATATTAGATGGCAACGTCAAGCGCGTATTGGCTAGACATTTTTTAGTTGAGGGCTGGCCTAGCTCACCTAAAGTCGAAAAAGACTTATGGCGCCTCGCCGAGGAATTACTACCTCAGCAAGATATGGTGGCGTATACACAAGGACTAATGGATTTAGGTGCAACGCTTTGTAGCAGAAGCAAACCTAAATGTAGCAGCTGCCCGCTCATTAATACCTGTGCGGCCTATCAACAAAATCGTGTTGCCGAGTTGCCGATACCAAAACCACGTAAAGCGATTCCGGAAAAATACACCACCATGTTGATATTGCTACATGGTAATGAAATCATGCTAGAAAAACGCCCACCCACAGGGATTTGGGGTGGCTTATGGAGCTTTCCTGAAACTGATGCCAAACTTGGCTTTGAAACAATCGTATTGAATCAGTTTGCGATTATTGCAGAAGCTACCCAGCCATTACCAGTGCTTAGCCACGCCTTTACGCATTTTAAATTACATATTCAGCCACAACCTATGCAGGTACTAAAACTCCAACCTGAAATTGATGAGCCTAAGTATATATGGCTTAGTATTGAAGATGCTATTGGCGCTGCAATACCCACACCCATTAGAAAAATTTTACATTCATTGCTAAAACAAAGTGTGATTAACGCGCATAAAAAATCGGCCTAAGCCGATTCTTTAATGTCACATTCTATGCAGGTCTAATCCACCGGCTAATCTATGAACTAGATTTCGCCCCAGCTTTCTTCCCACATGCAATGTTTAATTTTATGACGGTTGGCAATTAATTCATCTATGCTTGGCTCATCATTCAATGCACGCTTAATAGCAAGTTTAGTCGCTTCGTAATTATTTTTGTACATATCTGCTTTATCTAAATTTTCATCTTTAGCTGCGCGTGGATCAATCCAAACTAAACTAATAATGCATAAATCATTCACTTGGTCTTTTGGAATAATGCCTTCAATCACACAATCTAAAATAGCATCTGCTGTTGCCGCTTGCACCAAGCCACCAAACAACTCAATGTTGGCGCTATCTTTAAGCGTTACTTTTGGCGCCATCATACAAGCTGGGCGAACCAACTGATTAAGATCACGCACCGCAAACATCGCTGTATGGCCTTTACTTTGCGCCATCATGTTAGCGAACGCAGCGCCAACTGGGCCATCAACACTACCAATTAAAATTTCAGGCATGGCTGCCCCGGTATCTTTACCTTCTGTATATATCGTGGCTTCGCCAGCTTTAAATATGATTTTTGACATGAATAATCCTTGAGGAGTGGTAATTGAAAAATGAATTTCTTAATAACTAGATTTTATAGAATCAACAAGGTTTAAGCAATTTACAATGCCACAAAGTACTGCCTAGTCACGGAAAGTTGCATATCTACGTGCAGAATATTTGCATCTAAATAGGGCTGACTCATCACCACAAACCCTGCCTTCTCATAAAAAGTGACCGCATGCACTTGTGCTGACAGTGTAATGGTCTGCAAGCCATGCTGTGCATGTAAACTAATGGCCTCACTGAGCAAGGCTGAGCCAACCCCAAGTCCCCGCCACGCTTTGAGCACAGCCATCCTGCCGACACTGCCATTACTTAATAACCGAGCACAGGCCACAGGATATGCCTTATCATCCACCACAAGTAGATGTTGTGCTGTTTCGTCTAAATCATCCCACTCTAGTTCAATAGGCACCTGCTGTTCATCAATAAATACTTTTGTTCTGATTTCACGCAATTGACTATGAGCTTGATGCCAAGTTACTTGAGTAATATGGATGTGCTTTAATTGTATCGTCATCATTAAAAAACTTGGCGGCTTTAAGCTTGCGAATTTAATGCGTTCAGTGCATTATGCAGGCTAATATTTTTGTAAACTCTTTTATAAGGTTAAGTCATGCAACGTTATTTAACGGCTCTTGCCCGTATTTTACTCGCTCAAGTTTTTTTATTACAAATCACCATGCTTATTATTGGATTTTTTAGTAACCCTGATGGCTATCAACAATATCAAGCTGGATTAGGTAGCTTGGGGCTAGCAAGTATTTTTGCGCCATTAATCATTTTAGTGCAACTAGTTGGCGGCGCAGCATTACTCTTAGGCTATAAAACCAAGTTCTTTGCATTAGTCATGGCAATTTATGCAGTTGTGATTTCTATCTTGCTACATTTACCTGTGCTGCAATATTTAGCCATTGCTGGCGGTTTACTCATGCTTTATTTAAACCCGACTACAGCATGTAGTTTAGATAACATTAAGAAGTAATCATTTGCCTATTTACAAATGAAAACTGCACCTTAATCAGCTGAAATAAATTCAGCTTTTAGGGTGCAGCTTCAAATATAGCAGTCTAATGAAAGACTATCTATAAATTACTCGCCAGCTTCTGTATCCGCTTTAGCTTCTGAAGCAGGTGGATCAATCAAAGCTTTCATGCTTAAGCGCACTCGGCCTTTTTCATCCGCTTCTACCACTTTCACTTTTACGATATCGCCTTCTTTTAAGAAGTCACTCACCGCATTAACACGTTGATGTGCGATTTGAGAAATGTGCAATAAGCCATCTTTACCAGGAATTAATGACACAATCGCACCAAAATCTAACAACTTAAGCACAGTGCCTTCATAAACATTACCAATTTCAACTTCAGCGGTAATTTCTGCAATACGACGTTGCGCTTCAGCGCCTTGCTCTGAACTTGTGCAGGCAATTTTTACTGTACCTGTGTCATCAATATCAATGGTGGTGCCAGTTTCTTCAGTTAGCGCACGAATGACCGCGCCGCCTTTACCAATCACATCACGGATTTTCTCAGGGTTGATTTTCATAGTGATGATACGTGGTGCAAATGCTGACATTTCTGTATTTGCAGTGCTCATCGCAGTTTTCATAATCCCTAAAATATGCGTACGGCCTTCTTTTGCTTGTGCTAAAGCCACTTGCATAATTTGTGCGGTAATACCGGTAATTTTAATGTCCATTTGCAGGGCAGTAATACCATCTTCTGTACCGGCTACTTTAAAGTCCATGTCACCTAGATGATCTTCATCACCCAAAATATCCGTTAGCACCGCTACGCGATTACCTTCTTTAATCAAACCCATGGCAATACCAGCCACATGGTTTTTCATTGGCACGCCTGCATCAATCAAAGCTAAACAACCGCCACAAACAGATGCCATTGAACTAGAGCCGTTAGATTCTGTAATTTCAGAAACAACACGCATGGTGTAATCAAAATCTTCTTTATCAGGTAACGCTGCGATTAAAGCGCGTTTTGCCAAACGACCATGACCAATTTCGCGGCGTTTTGGTGTACCCACACGGCCAGTTTCGCCAGTCGCATAAGGAGGCATGTTGTAATGCAACATAAAGCGGTCTTTAAACTCACCTTGTAATGCATCAATCACCTGCTCATCACGTCCTGTACCAAGCGTTGCTACTACTAAAGCTTGCGTTTCACCACGTGTAAACAATGCAGAACCATGAGTACGTGGCAATACGCCTGTACGAATGCTAATTGGTCGCACTGTGCGCGTGTCACGGCCATCAATACGCGGCTCACCATTTAAGATTTGGCTACGTACAGTTTTAGCCTCTAAATTAAAAATTTCATTTTTAATTTTATTCGCTTCTGTGGTTGAAGTTTCTTCCGTAATCAATTCGCCTAATACGCGACTTGTAATTTCAGACAACTTAGCTGAACGCGCACCTTTAGCTTTGATTTGGAATGCTGCATTAATGTCTGCCGCTGCAAGCGCAGCCACTTTCTCAATCAATGCTGTATCTGGTTCTGGAGCAACCCAATCCCATGCATCTTTGCCAGCTTCTGCCGCTAGCTCGCCAATCATTTTAATCACTGCTTGCATTTGCTCGTGACCATAAACAACGGCGCCCAACATCACCTCTTCTGAAAGCTCTTTAGCTTCAGATTCAACCATCATCACAGCAGTTTCAGTAGCAGCAACCACTAAATCTAATTCTGTCGTTTCTAATTGTGTTTTAGTTGGATTTAATACGTATTCTTCATTGATATAAGCAACACGCGCAGCACCTAATGGGCCGAAAAATGGAATGCCTGACAATGACATAGCAGCAGAAGCACCAATAATCGCTGGGATGTCTGCATCGATTTCGGGATCCGATGACAGTACAGTCGCTACTACTTGCACTTCGTTATAAAACGCTTCTGGGAATAATGGGCGTAATGGACGGTCAATTAAACGACTTGTTAATGTTTCTTTCTCTGAAGGACGACCTTCACGTTTGAAAAAGCCGCCTGGGATTTTACCGCCAGCATAAGTCTTTTCCATGTAATCTACTGTCAATGGGAAAAAATCCTGGCCCGCTTTAACTTCTGACTTACTAGTAACAGCAACCAATACTACTGTATCGCCATAGCTCACCAGTACAGCCGCATCGGCTTGACGTGAGATTTCACCTGTTTCAAGGGTGAGCGTATGCGCACCATATTGAATACTTTTAGTTACTTTATTAAACATATTTTATCCTTTTCTCTTTTTAATGTTCGTTATTCACAACCCAATAACGAACGCACAATAATGATTTATCTCTATAATTTTTTAGAGTAAATCTTTAAATCCATTTTTAAAATGGAATAACAAAAAAGCCGAAGTGCTACATATGCAGCACTATCGGCTTATTGTTTTAAACACAAAACAAAACGTAACAAAGCGAACTGTTTTGCGAATAATTAGTTGGGCGCAATTACTTACGAATACCTAAGCGACCAATCAATGTTTGATAACGCTCAACGCTTTCACGTTTAAGGTAATCTAGCAATTTACGGCGTTGACTTACCATCGCCAATAAACCGCGGCGTGAATGGTGGTCTTTTTTATTGCTTTTGAAATGCTCAGTTAAATAAGTAATACGGCTAGTTAAAAGTGCAACTTGCACTTCAGGACTACCTGTATCATTTTTAGCCTGTTGAAATTCACTAACGATTTTTGCGCGCTCTACTGCAGTGGTTGCCATAACTTAATCCTAATATTTAGATGTTTTGCGTCAATGTAAATGCAGCCGCTAATACTAGACCGCTAATACATTCATTTGCATGAACCGCGCATTATAGGGATAAATCAATGATTTATCAATCATTTTTTATGTTATTACTATAAATCTTTATTAACGATTAAGCGCTTAGGTGCAATTTTTCCATCACTTTGTTGTTCGCCTAACCCTAAAAATTCATGCTGCTCGTTATAAAGCCTTGTTAAGCCTTGAGGAACAGAGCCGCTTTGCCATATTGCTTGGCCTTGTTGCAAATAAAAAGTGCTATCTGCGTCTAATGTTATCGCTGGTAAATGTTGTACAGCGCTATCTGCAGGCAATAATAATAATGCGCGCTGTGCTGGTGACATCGCCTCAAATTGCTCTAAAGTGATCGCTTGGCTGATTTGATAATTCGCGGTAGCAGTGCGGCGCAAACCTATTAAATGTGCACCACAACCGAGTTGCGCACCGATATCTTCAGCTAATGTCCGTATATACGTACCCTTACTACACTTAACTGTAATGGTAGCTACATCCTGGTCGAAGGCATTAATTTCAATATTGTGGATTGTGATAGTACGTGCTGCTCGTTCAATTTCCACACCGGCTCTAGCGTATTCATACATCGCTTTACCCTCATGCTTTAAGGCTGAGTACATAGGCGGGATTTGGCTGATAACGCCTACAAATTGATTGCAAACTTGCTCAAGTTGCATTTTGCTGAAATTCACGTCTTTGACAGACAGCACCTCGCCCTCTGCATCACCTGTATTGGTGGTGATGCCAAATTTCAAGGTGGCGATATAAACCTTATCTGCATCTGTTAAAAAGTGTGCGAATTTAGTTGCCTCACCAAAGCATAACGGCAATAGGCCGGTCGCCAAAGGGTCTAAGGTACCAGTATGGCCAGCCTTTGCCGCCTGGTATAGCAGTTTTATTTTCTGTAAGGCTTGATTAGATGAATAACCTATTGGCTTATCTAGTAACAACACGCCGCTGATATTTTTTTTAGGTCTTCTATACTGCAAGGGTTGGGCTTTTAAGACTAAGTGTTAATGAATTAACAGTTATTTTTTATCAGGATTTGATGCCAATGCCTCATCAATCAATTTTGACATCATCATGCCATTATCAATCGATGCGTCATAGACAAAATGTAGCTGCGGTACGGTTCTGAGTAGCATGCGCTTAGCGAGTTGTGTTCGTAAATATCCAGCAGATTTTTCTAGTCCTTGCTGCAAACTGTCACTTGCCTTGCTAGCGCTATAAAATATTTTTGCGTGCGCCATGTCACCCGTAACCTCAACAGCCGTAATCGTCACCATGCCTACTCGTGGATCTTTAACTTCAAACTGAAGTAGATCTGCGAGCTCACGCTGCATTTGTTCAGCAACACGGTGACTACGTGAAAACTCTTTAGCCATTATAAGGTACGTGCTACTTCAATGATTTCATAGACTTCAAGAATATCGCCCACTTCAATATCATTGAAGTTTTTCAGTGATAAGCCGCATTCAAAGTTATTTTTCACTTCTTTTACGTCATCTTTAAAGCGTTTGAGTGAATCTAATTCACCCGTATGAATAATCACATTGGCGCGTAACACACGTACTCTTGAGTTACGTTTAATCATACCATCCTGCACATAACAACCAGCAATCGCACCTACTTTAGAAATGCGGAATACTTCACGAATCTCGACTGTACCAATCATGCTTTCTTTTTGCTCTGGCGCCAACATGCCACCTAAGGCAGCTTTAATCTCATCTACTGCTTCATAGATGATGTTGTAGTAACGTACGTCAACGCCAAGCGTCTCTATCAGTTTACGCGCACCAGAATCTGCACGAACGTTAAACCCTATCAATACCCCTTTAGATGCAGCAGCCAAGTTCACATCAGATTCGCTAATTGCCCCTACACCCGTGTGAATAACATTCACTTTGACTTCTGAAGTAGACAATTTTTGTAAGCTAGTAGCCAGCGCTTCGTATGAGCCTTGTACATCCGATTTAATAATCAAGCCTAGCGTTTGCGCTACACCTTCGCCCATTTGGTCGAACATATTTTCTAGCTTAGCAGCTTGCTGTTTAGCAAGTTTCACATCACGGAATTTACCTTGTCGGAAGTTAGCAATCTCGCGTGCTTTACGCTCATCATTGAGCACAATCATCTCTTCACCTGCACTTGGCACGTCAGATAAGCCTTGTATTTCCACTGGCATTGACGGCCCAGCCTCTTGAATATCCTTGCCGGATTCATCTAGCATGGCACGGACCTTACCAAAAGTTGTCCCCGCTAAAATCATATCACCACGTTTAAGGGTGCCCGATGTCACTAGAATAGTAGCAACGGAACCTCGGCCTTTATCTAAGCGGCCTTCAATGACTAATCCTTTAGCAGGAGTATTTTTAGGCGCTTGCAACTCAAGCACTTCTGCTTGTAATAGCACCGCTTCTAATAACTCATCAATACCTTGGCCAGTTTTTGCGGAGACTTCTCTAAACATCACCTCACCGCCAAACTCTTCTGGTACCACTTCTTGTGCTACCAACTCCATTTTTACACGCTCAGGTTCTGCACCCGGCTTATCAATTTTATTGATAGCAACCACTAGTGGTACACCAGCCGCTTTAGCATGATGAATCGCTTCTATTGTCTGTGGCATCACACCATCATCTGCAGAAACCACCAAAATCACAACGTCAGTCGCTTTTGCTCCACGTGCGCGCATTGCGGTAAATGCTTCATGGCCTGGGGTGTCTAAGAAAGTCACCATACCTCGTGGCGTTTCTACATGGTATGCGCCGATATGTTGCGTGATACCGCCAGCCTCGCCTGAAGCCACACGGCTGCGACGGATATAATCAAGCAATGATGTTTTACCATGATCGACGTGACCCATCACAGTTACAACTGGCGGTCTCGCCTCCATAATCGCTGCAGCATGCTCGGCTTCCTCTACAAACGTATCTGGATCATTGGGTGCAGCCGCTGAAGCTTTATGACCCATTTCTTCTACGATGATAATCGCCGTTTCTTGATCTAGGACTTGGTTAATGGTAACCATCATACCCATGCCCATAAGCGTTTTAATAACTTCGCCAGATTTAACGGCCATTTTATGGGCTAATTCCGCCACAGTAATAGTTTCTGGTACTAGTACTTCATACACAATAGCTTCAGTTGGTGCATTAAATGCATGTTGTGCATCATCGTCGGACTGATGTCTATGTTTACCACCCTTAGGTGCACGCCAACCTGGTTTACCCGCAGTGACATCGCCTCTTGTTTTTAAGCCACGTTTTTTATTTTCTGCGTCAGTCCACTCTTTATTATTACCTTTACCTTTTTTAGCCTCTTTAGCCGCGGCAGGTTTTGCTGCACCCTCTTTAGCTACTGGTTTGTGTAAAGTGCCTTCCGACAGTTTGGCTGCTTTGGCTTTTGCTAGTTCTGCATCAGCTAATTTTTTAGTTTCTTCATCTAAACGTCGTTGTGCTAGCTCTTGTTTCTTGCGTCTATCTTCTGCTTGCATTGCCGCTAATGTTGAATGTCTTTTAGCTTCTTGCTCGCGCAAAGCTATTTCACCAGCGCCAAGTAAGTCTTTGCGATTGATGGTTTTTGCGATGGCTGGCTCAGCTAATACAGGGGATTCAATAGCCTCAGGCTCGACTATAGCAACTGGCTCGATAGGTTCATCAATAACCTCTGCAATAATAGGCGCCTCTGCTGGCTCTATAACTTCCGGGTGCTCAACAAGCACTTCAACTTGAACATCACTTTCAACATGAGGCTCTATATCTTCTACTGCTAGCGAATCGACTGGCTGTTCAATGACACGTTTCTTACGCACTTCAACTTGAATTGTCCGCGCCTTACCTGTGTTATCTGTTTTTTTAATTTCTGAACTAGATTTGCGTGTCAACGTGATTTTATTTTTTGGTGCAAGCGTACCGTGTTCTTTACGCAAGTGATCCAACAAGGCAGTTTTATCCGCTTCACTTAATTGATCTTCCGCGACCGATTTATTTACACCAGCACTTTTTAGTTGCTCTAATAGCAATGCGGTTGGCAGCTTTAATTCGCCAGCAAATTGTTCTACGGTTGTTTGTGCCATCTTCTTACTCCAGTGTTCTTTTTCTAAGCCTTATTGCCTAGCAGTAGTACCGACTTCTTTACTCTATTGATATTCCGTTTGCTTAAATGAAACTACTTAAACCAAGGTGCACGTGCT